>JAUHWE010000701.1 GCA_030424825.1 Verrucomicrobiia bacterium | reverse complement strand
CAATCTCTTTTGGCTAGGTCGATACCTAGAGCGCACCGAGTCTCAAGCCCGTTTGCTGAGAACGCTGAACGATCTGCTGATAAACCAAGTCGGAAGCGATTCCCAAACGGACATGATTCCGTTCCTCGAGCAAATCGCCGAACCCGACACGGACCTTTCTAATATCATCGATCCCAAAAGCGGGATAGCCGATTTTGCTCGTGCAGAGCAAATAGCGATTCGGGCGACTTACGATCTAAAGAACTTCGAAAGTCTGATTTCAAATCTCAAACACATAGAGCAAGCCGCGAGCAAAGTGAAAGATCGCCTCTCGATCGACACCTGGAAGCGAGCAAGCAAGTTGCGCGACCTTGCGGAAATGCCTACGGTCGAAAACCCCTCAGTCTTCGACGACGAAACGTCTATTCTCCTGGATGCTACGCTGGACGACCTCGCGAGCTTTGTGGGGAACTTGATGGAAAACATGACTCGCAGCCAAGGCTGGCGCTTCATGCAAATCGGCCGTCGAGCGGAACGAGGCATCGCCATTAGCTATCTACTTCGTAGCGCATTTCGCAATCCTGGACCGATCAATGAGACACTCTTGTCAAATCTTCTCATTTGGGCCGATAGCTCAATCACCTATCGTCGCCGATACTTAAATACGCTACAAGCGGGACGCGTCCTTGATATGCTTTGCTTTGACAGCTCCAACCCGAGGTCACTCGCTTTTCAAGCGGAAAGCCTTAGAGACATTATTAGCGCGCTCCCTCACCGACTGGAGATTGACCGCCATCCCATCGACGTACTTTCTTTGCGGCTCTACAGCCGCCTTGGCTTAGGTGACCCCTACGTCCTTCTTGCGAGTGGAAAATCAAAAAAAGCCAAGGAAGTGGAGGTCTTTTTCGATGCGCTTTGCAATGACTTTCTTGAGCTCGCAAACACGATCGAGAAAACCTACTTCGCCCACACTTTTCTTCTTGATGAATTCCAAGCACAAACGCTGATTGGCTAATCCCATGACAAGCTACCGTATCCAGCATAAGACGACATACGACTACGCCTATCCGGTTGCGACGTCGCACCACTCCGCTCGCCTAAAGCCATTGAGCTCGGAACTGCAAACCTGCCAGAGTTTCCGGTTAAAAGTGGATCCTGACACAGCGGATCTGATCGAGCGACTCGACTACTTCGGAAACGCAATACAGATGTTTTCGATCCAGGAGTCTCACGACAAGTTGATAGTCGAATCCGATAGCGAGGTTGATGTCGTCGCCCAAGCCTATGACATTCAAAGTCTAACAACTACTTGCGCGGAGCTGCGAAGCACCCTGACCGATATTAAGCGATCCGATCTCATTGACATCAAGCAATTCCTCTATCCCACCGAAACCACCCCCACCATTCCCCAAGCCAAAGAGTTTGGGATGCGTTTTTTCGGCGATGGAGAAAGCCTGGGCTCCGCTATCGGGGCGATGCTCGCCGCGTATCACGACGAATTCAGTTTCGACCCAAAGGCCACGGAAATAAATACACCCGTTTCTGAAGTCTTTTCGAAGAAACGTGGAGTCTGCCAGGACTTCGCCCATTCGATGATCGCCAGCTTGAGAGCCTGCGGCATCAGCGCACGGTACGTAAGCGGTTATTTGCTGACCCTTCCCCCGGAAGGAGAGGAACGGCTCGTCGGCGCCGACGCCTCTCACGCCTGGGTCTCCATCTATACTCCTGAAGCGGGTTGGATCGAAGTGGACCCGACCAACAATCTCATTTGTAGCGACCAACACGTACGCGTCGCCTACGGAAGAGACTTTGCAGATGTAAGCATGCTGAACGGCGCCGTCACAGGAGGAGGGGAACACACGCTTACCGTTGAGGTCACCATGGAACCGGTTTAACAGACAAAGCAACCGACTTTCATCCTCTTCTCTTTGAATACCAACAACATGCTTACTGCAAATTCGCATTCTCCTTGGGATAATGCGATACGATTGTCTTCTGCGAAGACAATTTCCTTTTTTGCACTATTCATATCCCTAGGATGGACTTCTTTCTCGGCATTCGGTGAAGAGCCTGAACCGGAAGAACGGAAGCGCCGGCTGCTGAGTACCCTGCTCAACAACGAGTTGCCCTTTTCCAACCCAGAATCGTCACTTCAGCTTCGATATTCCGCCAAAGCGTCTGACGTTGTAAAAGAGCCTTACATTCGCCTTCCCTTTGAACTTAGGTATGGAATTAGCGAATACACTGAAGCCTATTTGGGCTATCAGCCATATATTAACAATCCTTTCGACAAGCATGCCGTATCCAGCTCTGGACTGGCGGGACTAGGTATCAAGCATCGCCTGCCCAATTTCATCAACGAGCGTTGGGATTTGGCCTTCGGTTTGAGAACCTTTGTTCCGTTGTCAGAAATCCCCTCAGAAGACGAGAGAGAGCAGTTCGGGCGTTACGAGCCTTACGTGGTGATGACTTACCTGCTCCCAAGAGATGAACGCTTTCGCGCAACGCTTCATGCCCGGTACGATTGGGTCAGAGGGGAGCCATTCTTCGAAAATGGCATCAACCCTCGACCCAGCTCCACATTCTACCTACGTCCTGGAATCATCTTCACGCCTCCGGGTGAGTGGCGATACACGCTTGAGCTCGAATATCAAACGGAACGGTTTTCTGGCCCTAAAAACGACGGCTGGATGGTAGCCGCTTCTGTGGGATGGTTTCCTGAAGGCAAAACCTGGCTTCGCAAACTGCCTGGTGAGTTCGATTTTACACTGCGAATCGGCTACGAAATAACCCAACTCCCGATCGACCGGCTCGGGTCACCGGAACAGGTAGACCTAC
>JAUHWE010000040.1 GCA_030424825.1 Verrucomicrobiia bacterium | reverse complement strand
TAGCACTTTACTTGCGAACTCCAAATGGCCTTCCGACTGGCAACGTCAATGGCCCAAGTTTCTCTTCCCGGATAACCTCCCGACGCAAAGACCACCCCGTCCTTCCAAACCACCGAATTAGCCACCAAGGGGTCCCCCCCTTCCACGGACCAAAGCTCGCGTCCCGTTTTCGGATCATAACTCGCAACGCGGTCGGCCCCATTGAGAACGACTTGATCTTTCCCTTCGAAGTTAGCGAGAACAGGTGACCCGTGAGACGATCGAATCGCCGTACGCAGGGTTCGCCACTCTTCTTTGCCTGAATTCGCGTCAAATGCGGCAATGTATCCCTCTCCTTGGCTTTCTGCGGCGACAACAACATTTCCAGCGGCCAGAAGAGGTGTAGTTCCGTAGCCAAATGACTCCTCCGGATAGAAACGTCCTACGTCGAGCTGCCACAATTCATTTCCATTTAAATCTAACGAGAAGAGTCGAAGCCGATCACCGGCCACATAGAACAAGGCAAATACTTTCTCTCCATCGCTAGCTACACTCGGCGAAGCGTGAGTATTCTTCCGATGGATCTTTTCAGGTAAAAGCCCCTCCAAAAGAACTTTTTCCCAAATCAAGTCTCCCGTCGAAAACGAGTAGCAGAGGACTGATTGGGATCCCGCCTCTTCACGGGCCGTAGTCAGGAAAATCCGATCGCCTACGACAATCGGTGTGGAGTGCCCTCTTCCCGGCACTGATGCCTTCCACTTAAGATGCTTCGTCTCAGACCACTCAGTCGGAATGCTCTGTCCCATTGCGGCCACCCCATCTCCACTCGGACCTCGCCAGGATAACCAATTACCGTCACTCGCAGATACGGAAAAGGTGAGAGATAAAAGGACCAAGGCACTCGAGCCTAGGAGTAATCGAAAAGAGTAATCTTTCATAGGGGCAATTAAATGTTAAGAGATTTAAAGCGATTCCCTAGGTTGTCACGTAAAACCATTAAACAGTTCCAAACCAAATGAAATCAGCCACATCAATGAACACTAAGACCATAAATGGGAGATGATGCCAAGTCCCGTACCTGGCTCATTGACTCAGCATCCACTCAACCAATTCCACGGAACTGAAAACCGCTGCGTTGCCTTGGGGGTGACTCGCTCCGGGAAAAGCGGTGTGCCTGACCTTTTGATTGCCTGCGGCTCGCAGATTGTCCACCATCGTCTGAACAGCGGCGGTGTTGTTTCCGTCGTCTCCACCCACCATCCCCCAGATCGGAAGATCGACTAGCCTCTCGACTCCCTCCGGATTCGTGCCCGCGCTAAATCCACAGGGAGCAGCCGCGGCGAACCGGTCAGCCGATTTAAGAATCCAATTCCATGTGCCCGTTCCACCCATGCTATGACCCATAACGTAGATTCGCTTCTCATCAATTTCAGGATGCGTTTCGAGCACGTAATCGAGCATTAGATCTAATGTATCCGGATCCCAACTATCCGATGAATTGGGTTCCAGCAAAATCAGGCCCTTCCCTGCTAGCTCGGCAAGAGCCAGTCCCTTAACCCTCGCTGAACGTACGAGTTGCTCCTCCAGACTCATTTGCTTGCCGCCCGCTCCATGCAAGGAGATCAGCAATGGCAACTTGCCCGAAGGCCGATCTTCAGGATAGGCCATAAAGGCGAGCCGCTTGATATTTCCAAAACGCTCACCCATCCGTTGCGGCCAACTAATTACTTGGACTTCGACTTTCTGGAACCGGTCGTTGATCTCTTGCAACGCTTCGTCAACGCCTGCGTCGTCGTTTTCTGCCTTTACTGCCCAAACCTTGAAATTCCGGATACTTCCACCCGCTTTGCCTGGATTGAGTCCAATCTTCGACTTCTCCACATCCAGCACTTTGTTCCGCCCGAACAGAGTGACCCCATTCACAGACGTCCAAGCCTTGTCGCCCACAACGTCTAATCGCATTTTGTACCAAGTATCTGGTCTAAGGGTGATCTCGACAGGCCCAAACTCAATGTCTTGGATTGTCTTTTTGGAATCGTCACTACTCTTGCTGATATGCTGGAGCGTAAGCCCGACGGGGCGAAATACTGAGCTCAGATTTGCCGTCGACTGAATGGTATGGCCGCGATAATCCTGATGATCGAGGAAGATGCGAAAATGGCGGTCTTTCACCGGCTCCGCTGGAACTCTAAACTCACATTCAATTACGAGATTTCTCACTGGGGCGATGTAGGTCAACACGGGCCCGTGGCCGTCCTCCGGCACATTTGCGGCTGTAACAGACCCATCTGCCTTAAGCTTCCATTCGCCAAAGCTGATTCTCCGTTGCCAACCGTTCCCAATCTCAATCAACTTCTTTTTCTCGAGTGAACCTTCAAACGGATTCGACAATATCAACTCGCCTTTCTCAGCCAGAGGCCCCGCTTTCCCTGAAGAAGAGAATACGAAGAGCGAAACAGCCAATACGAACAGGAGTTTTCTTGGGATTTTCATGACTATTTGTCACCCTAGAGTGGAGCGCTGGCAAGTTCACAATCGACACGCATGCGTAGACACGATTACTTCACTGCTCGAAAGAACCCTCTACGAGAGGGGCTCATTAAATGAAAGCCACCATGAACAATTTCATACCAGACGGAAGCAAACGAAACGCCTCATCGCCCGAGCTTAAAGAGAAGATTAAAGCCAAGAAGCTAGAACTGCAGTCCCTTAAAAAGGAACTCAAAACGACGGCCGCAACCAAGAAAAAGGAAATCGAGACCCAGATAAAAACCCTGATCAAGGAACTTAAAATGATCTCTCCTAAGAGCGAAACCTGGTAAAATGCCGCCGACCGAAAGATTTATTAAATGCAACGCTTAGAACCTTTAAGTCGTGTCTACTTGTCCCATTAAAAATCACTCCGGATTTCAGGAGTTTCTCTCCCAACTGACATGAAACCTCTATCATTTCTTCTTTCCTTCTTGTTCGTCACTCCGACCCTTCTTGCTGAAGAGGGATTCAAACCGCTCTTCAACGGCAAGGACCTCACTGACTGGGAAGGCTCCCCTGACCATTGGAGCGTGGAAAACGGTATCGTCATCGGCACCTGTTCCGGTCCCGACGACTTGGATCACAACACCTTTCTTATCTGGCGAGGAGGCACGGTCAAAGACTTCGAGCTTCGGGCAACCGTACGTATTGTGGGCGACAACAATTCCGGCATTCAATACCGCAGTCGAGAGCGGGACGACATCGGTCCGTGGGTGATTTCCGGATACCAGTGCGACATCCATCCCGCAATTGAACACACCGGAATGACCTATGAGGAAAGAGGACGAGGCATCTTCGGACTCAATGGGAAAAATGTCATCCTAGATCACGATGCCAATCGATGGCTGAAATCGGAGCATCCCCCCATCAAGGTCGATGTGACCCAATGGAACGAATACACAATCATCGCCCGAGGAAACCACCTGATACACAAAGTGAATGGGCAGACAACTTCTGAGCTAATCGATCATGACAACAAGGGACGGACTCTGGAAGGGCTCCTTGCGATTCAACTACACCGTGGAAACTCAAATCGCGTAGAGATCAAGGACCTTCGAATCAGAATCCTTCAGGATGGAAAAATCCTCCCGTACGACCCATCCGCACTTGCCAAATCCGCTCAGAAAATCGATAAGCCACGCACCGTAAACCCTCAAGGCACCGGTCCCATACAACGACCTTAAGAACAGGGAAGAACAATTCGAGCCGCGAGAAAGGCTAGGCAAGACACAAGGTATTTATACTCAAAGCCGTCATAAATCTTAAAATTGTAGGCCGGGTCGCTGACCCGGCAATCTTAGTCTAAAGGCAGGTCAGCGACCCGCCCTACAGATTTTGAAAACTAAGATATATGATGCGGCAGAGTATACCTTCAAACTTAAGCACTTCAAGTCGGGCAACGACCTCCGGACGTGCCGCGTTTGTTGACTCACCTACTCCGGCAGGTTCGCAGATCCTTGCCCTACCTATTCTCAATTTGCGAAGCAATACAAGTGCTGGTCACTGCGAACGAGGAGCTTCCCATTTACGACGGTAGGCGAAGCAATCACCGTTTCGAGTAATGGATATTCTCTCACATCGCTTAAGCCGCTGTCGGTAACCCGTGCCGTAAAAATATTGCCGTCCTCCCGGACAACATACAGGTTGTCATTCGCGAGCACCGGCGACGAATAGAAAATCTTGGCGGACTTGGGCAAATGCGATTCCCACAGCGTTTCACCCTTTCGTATATCCAAACAGGTGACACGCCCACGGGTCGGCCCACTGTCTTTGATGACAATCACTTTCCCATTAGCCGCGATTGGCGTTGAAGAATCACTACCCAGTTCCTCCCGCTTCCAAAGCCAGCGTTCATTCTTCGCCTTATCGCCCAACTGGATTCCCGCGATTGAATCGCCTCGGGCATAAGGAACCACCGCTACATTGTCAGAAATGACCGCAGAAGCGATCACCCGCCAGTACTTTTCATTTTCCGGATTAAATCCGCCGACCTCCCAAAGCAGTTTTCCATTCTTCGCGTTGTGTCCGGTCAAGTGGTTTGCGCCCCAACAGACGATTGTCTCAACCCCGTCTATATCCACTATTTGGGGACTGGTATAAGCATCACCGGACTCAGGGGCCGTCTCGTAGTCTCGACGCGTCTTCCAGACCTCCTTCCCCGTCTTCTTATCAAGCGAAATGAGGAAGGAATCCCCTTCCGTTTGCATGATCGCAACCACAACATTCCCGCCCGCAAGAACAGGAGAGGTTCCTTTGTCCCACCAGAGTTTGTCTTCGCCGTATTTCTCTTCGAGGTTCACCTTCCAAATCACATTTCCATCGAAGTCCAGCGCTGCGAAGTTTCCGGACTTAAAATAGGCGAACACAGTTTTGCCATCGGTCACGGGAGAGGAGTTGGCCCCACTTCCCACCCTTTTTCCCCGCCCGGAACGGAGCGTCCCGATCGTCGTGCGCCACTGCTCTGTTCCCGACCAGTCGTAAGCGATCACACCGTCCTCTAATCCCATTTCCGTAGTGATGATAATCTGTTCTCCCCACACAATCGGCGTAGAACAGCCCCGCCCGGGCAACGCAGTCTTCCAGGAAAGCGATCCTTCTAGGGAAAGCGGCGCTTGGGCGCGAGTCACTCCCGATTGATTTTCCCCTCTCCATGAAGGCCAGTTTTCACCACCGTCGGTTGGGGAGATTAGCAAGACCGCGATTCCGATGAAGATCCATTGTTTCATAGAGAGTGTCCAATAAGTCGTATTTCTTTAATTGATTGAAACTGTAGGGTGGGTCGCCGACCCGCCAATTGAGACGAATGTCGCCTCATCGAGACGACCTACAATAGAATTATCCAATGAATATGGGGCTGAATTCGACTTATTGGACACTCTCATAGAAGCGAATTCTAGAGCGACCGCACTTCCCAGCTCAAGGCATTTCAAACCGCTCTCTGCGCTTTTAATAGCTCTTCCTTCACCCGCATGGCCACGGTCGCAAGGTGCTTGGGCTTCATCATCCAAGTGGTGAGATTGAAGCCGTCCTCTCGTGGTCGCGCCACCGCAACGGAAGGCGTCCCCTCAAGTAGCGCGTTCTGTAACTTGTATCCCGTCGCCGCAAATCTGCCCGACTGGAGGGTTAATTGCAAGGTCGGCACCGTATTCGGACTCTGGGGAATGATGCTTTCAGCCGTCAGGCCTTCAACTGACGACAGCTGATCTTTGAGCCAATCCACTTGCGTCATCCACGTTTCGTACTCTTTGTCGTAATCCGACTTCAAAAAGCGCTCCACCGCAATCCACATCGCCACGAGCTCTTCCTTGTTCACCTTCATCCCGCGGCCTATCCGGTCGGACGTTGGCGGCCCATTGAATCGGGCCGCCTCCACCAGGTCTTTTCTTCCCATCAAGAGACCGGCGCTTTGAGGCCCCCGAATCGCCTTACCGCCGGAGATCGCAACCAAATCAAATCCCATATCGGTAAACTTCGAAATATTTTCCTTCGGTGGAATCGAAGCCGCCGCGTCGATAAAGGTAGGGATCCCGTTCTCCTTACCCATTTTCACAAATGCCTCGTGTCCAACCCGCCCATCCAGACCGTGCTCATCGGTAAAATACAGCAGGGCCGTATTGTCGCTGATCGCATTGATCAGCTCTCTTTCACGTTCCACCACGACCAGCTTTACCCCGCAGTTTATTATCGCATGAGTATACCCCACGATGTGGGCTTTCTGAACAATGACCTCGTGCTTCATCCCGCTCAGGTCGATCGGAATTCGCTTGGCCTTTTCTTCGTCCAAACCGGTCAAAACCCCTGCGGTCGCAAGCGTCATAGCCGACGCCGCGCCAGCGGTTACCATTGCCGCCTCACAGCCAACTAGTTCCGCAATCTTCCGTCCGACTGCGTCGTGTAACTCATTATAGGATACGTACTCCCCCGCAGTCTGCCGATAAGCGGCCAGCACTTCATCCGGCATTATACTGGCGGTGAGAGTCGTGTAGGCACCGGCCGCATTAATCACCGGCCGGACTCCGAGTTCTCCAAAATAGTCGCGAGCAACGGTCTCCGCCGCACGAGCCGAACCGGTCGCCAGAATTCCACCCGAAACAAAGCCGCCCACAAGCGGGAGCCTCGAAAGGCGTTTGATCCACTTCCTTCGACTTAGCATCAATTAGTGCTCCAATGATATTTCCACAATCATCTCTATTTCCACCGCAATATTGTTAGGCAGAGACCCCATACCAACCGCAGCCCGAGCCGGTTTACCCGCATCTCCAAAGATCGAAGTCAGCACGGCAGTGGCTCCATTGATTACTGCCGGTTGCTGAGTGAAATCCGTGGGACAGTTTACCATCCCGTGCACCTTAACAATGCGGCGGACCCGGTCGAGGCTTCCAATCTCGTTTCGCAGAGACGACAGCAAAGCGATCATGGTAAGGCGGGCCGCCTCCTTGCCCTCCTCTATGCTGAGGTCGCGGCCCACCTTGCCCTGCACGGCACCGCCTTCGGGCTTCCGCGGCCCGTGACCCGAAAGGAAGACCAGATTTCCCGTAGTCACAGCGGGAACGAAGTGGTCGTTGGGCTTAGTGCCCGTGTTGAGCTCTATGCCGAGGGCCTTGAGCTTGGCTTCGTATCCAGGATTCTCGGCCGCCTGTACTGAGTATTGAATCGCGACCGACAAGAGCAAGCCGGCAGCGAAAATAAGTATGGAGTGTCTTTTCATTTGGGTGGATTGATAAATTGCTGCACTTCGGGGCGGCCCGGCGAAGGGGGCACGTCGGCCTCCTCCCAGTTGGGGCTGGCCATGCCATTGCGATCCCAGACGACTCGACCGCCGAGCAGAGTTAGTTCGCATTCCAAATTGTATTTTCCATCAAAACGCGTCCTGGCCACGTCGATAAATCCGAACTTGCCTTCGTGTCGCCGCAAAACCGCGACATCTGCGAGCGCCCCGACACTCAAATGCCCGAGCTCTTCCTCAATCTTGACAACTACCGCCGGCTTCCACGTAGATGCCTCGATCACTTCTTCGAGGCTCATGCCCAGGTTGTGTAGTTTCGACATGACGTTGAGCTGGTTTTTCATTCCCGCGTTCATGCTTCCGGTATGCAGGTCAGTGCTGATGGTCTGCGGTCGCATTCCCTGCTCCAGTGCCGCGACCGCCACGTTCCAGCGAAAGCTTCCCCCACCGTGGCCCACATCCATCACAATTCCCCGCTCGATCGCCTTCATGACAAACGGTTTCAATTTTCCTTCGCGATCCACGATGGATTCCCGCCCCATCGCGTCCGCGAAGCAGTGAGTAAAAATGTCGCCCGGATTCAGCTCTTTCAGGAACAGCTGCTCGATGGACAAGGTTGGCTGGGAGCGCCCGAAGTCCACCATGACGGGGACTTTCGCCCACTGCCCCGCCTCCACGGCTCGGCGCACCGGCGTCCAGTCTGGTCCCTTGTAGTGGGCTACTTTGATGCCCACGATGTATTCTGGGAACTCATACACTTTCATGGCCGCTAGCTTCGGATCCATGTCGGCGAGATCCTGCTCTTCGGGATCGCCCGCCATGCCGGCCCCTACGATGTTGAGAAAGGTTTTCACTCGGGTCTGCGAGGTGTCGATCGTCTGCTCTTTGAACGTCTCGAAATCCCTCCATCCCGGCCCCCCGGCGTCGACTGCAGTGGTCACTCCATACTGGAGGGTGAAGCCATCGGGCGGCAAGGCATTGAAACTATTGGCCAGGTAAGTGCCCTTATTGGTGCCCCAGTAAAGATGGGCATGCAGGTCGATAAGCCCCGGCGTCACGTAAAGACCGCTGGCATCAATGACGGTTTTCGCTTCCTCCGTAGGAATCGTTTCCGCCACCGCCGAAATACGCTCTCCCGTTATCGCCACATCGTACTGGCCGCTCAGCCCGTTCTTCGGATCGATGAGATGACCCCCTTTGAGCAGCAGGTCATGGTTCTGAGCATTGCTAGCGGGAAAAGCATTAAGAATGAAGAGCGATAGGTACCAAAAGCGATGCATCAGCGTTGGGGAACAGAATCTAGCGACATGATTGCAGGACAAGAAAACCTTGGTATACTTTCCGTTCTGAGAGAGTTTTGCAAGGCTTCACTCGCGGAAGTCTGCCCCTTCCTCGGTCCTCGCCTCGGTACGCCGCAGTCCATTAGATCCGAGTATCAACAGAGGCAACGTCTTCAGCAAAAGAATACATCGGAATTGCCTATCCAGCTGATTCAGTGTTTGACCCTCATAGCGGCGGCACCGAGACTCCGGTAGTGAAATTAAAGGGCAAAGTGGCAGTCATTACCGGAGCGGGATCGGGGATCGGTCGGGCAACAGTCGAGCGATTCTTGAAAGAGGGATCTCAGGTAGTTGCGTGCGACATCAGTCAAAAGGCGCTTGAGGAACTGAAGTCCGCATTACCGGAATGCGAAACATCGATTGTGGACGTCAGCCAACGCGAAGATGCGGAGCGCATTGTCAATCGGACGGTCCAAAAGTTCGGCCAGATCGATATACTCGTAAATTCGGCGGGGATCATCTCTCGCAACCTGCCCCCAGAATCCGATTTTGAGGAATGCTGGGATCGAGTGATGGAGGTGAACGTAAAGGGAACCATGCTGATGTGCCATGCGGCGGTAGACGCGATGCGCGTCAAAGGTGCAGGAGTCATCGTTAATCTTGGATCCATTATGAGTTCTTTGGGATACCCGAACGAGCTCCCGTTTTCGGATGGTTTCAGTCCCTACCCCTCCAGCAAAGGCGCGGTGGCTCAATTGACCCGCGACATGGGCGTGCGACTCATTCGCGAAGGCATTCGGGTCAATGCCGTCTGTCCCGGATTTGTGTATTCAGGCCTCACCGAAAAAGCGACGGGCGTTCCAGAAGTTCATGAAACCTTGAAAGAAATGCACCCCATACGCCGACTCGGTCAACCGAGCGAGATCGCTAATGTGATCGCCTTTCTCGCTTCCGAAGAAGCCTCTTTCGTGGTGGGCGCTACTTGGCTCGTTGATGGCGGCTGGTCAGCCCAGTAGCCACGCGTGGCAACTACCGGATATCTCACCTGTCATGTTGTGACCCGTCTTCCCTAATCTCGCTCCAACAATTGAAGAGAGAGCCATGATGGCTAGAGCCGTGTACTAGCATTTCATTCTTCTTCGGACGCCAAGCTCAGACGCGGCGGCCGTAGGCCGTTGCCTCACGCACCTTGTTACCTATCATCAACTTTCTTCACAAAGTAGGTCTGTTTGTGCCCACGTTTTTCATACTTCATTCGGATCCAATTAGCTGAATGCTCATTCTGAAAACGGTACATTTCGAACTCATTGCCATTGTCATCGATTCTATTGACTACCCATTTTGCGGGACCCAAGTCTTCTCTCTCCCACAGAAGCTTATCCCTCTGAATCATTAATGCTTCAAGAAGCACGGATAGAGCCTTTTCTGAATCCTTCTCGAAACTCCTGGTTTCGACTGTTAGCCAAGCCTTGTCCTTAAATCTCTGCGGATGGGTGAACAGAGCAAAAATCGTCCCATCTATCTTTATACCAGTCCTTTGGCATAATCCCATCCCATCATCGTCAAATTCAACAAATTCGATGCCGTGGGTTCTTGAGAGATCCTCGGGAGATAAGGGAAGTACAGCTATTGGCTCGGGATCGGCAATCTCATCCCATTCTGATTCATCTAGCTGTTCTATTTTCTTCATGTAACGTCGAGATGAGGGATTCGAGACTCTAGAATCTCAAATCGAAGGGGTTGAGGTTGAGTAGGGTAATCGTAAATACGGAAGTCGGCGCGCCTGTCTCGAATTCCTCTCCATCGTCTTGTTCAGCTCTCTTCATTCCTTTATTTTAGGAGATCAATATCCATCCAGCAATCTCAATCGGAATGCAAATCCCAAAAGCTATCGCTCCTCGTTTTAGTGGGTTTAGATTCGCTTTTTTATAATCTTTAAGTAGCTCGATTCTTTCCATTTTTAGGATTTCATTTTCTTCTGATTCGAGAAATCTATCCCTGTGGAAAAGCATCTCATTTTGTACGTCCGACATGAGTTCGAACGGGAATGTTTTCCCTTCTTTTTTGTATGCGTCTCGGGTTTTCTCTATTCTTTTAGCATGCTGATAGGTCCGCCACCAAAGGTTTGAGATTGTTGTTAGGAACGCCACGATAAGGGAGATCATTTGTTTTGCTGAACAGTCTTAATACCTCCTCAAGGCTTCGGGGGGTATTGGGGTGTTTTGTACCTTCGATTAGGAGGTATTGGGGGTAAATGGTCAAGCGTTCGGGGGGTATTACCCATAAAAGGGTCGGAGTTCAGGAGGTATCACCGGAAAAAGGGTCGAAGCTCGGGAGGTATCACCGGAAAAAGGGTCGAGTGGCTGGTGTGCGTCAATCTTGTCATGGCATGATCTATAATTCTGCTGAACAATACTTCGAACCCAAGTGATTCGGTAGACCGCGTTGAATCGGCCCTCTATTGCAGTACGCTGCGGCGGTGATTGCTTTTTACTCAGGCTAAAGCACTGAGCTACTTAATTTAGCTCGCCATCGGTGGTTTCAATGTGGTCCGCAGTGGATCCCTCTCCCTACCAATTGGAGACCGGTCCTTTCGGGACTTTGATTTGCTCCACGGGCGCTTTGTCCGTAATGGATGAATACTGTTCGGGGGGACGGTATCGTTCCTGTAATTCCCCGGTATCGTCGCAGAACCTGGCTCGCCATTCTATGTACTTCGCGAGAATGGTCTCAAATTCCTCCATACTGGAGAATCGTACCACTCGGTCTTTGAAATATTTCGACGGCCCGAAACGCTTGGCGTACCAGGGAGCGACTTTGCGAAACTGTACGCAACCGCGATCTTCTCCATAGAACTCGATCATTCGCTGCAGATGTATCCGCATGAGCTCTACGCGCTGTTCGAACGTCGCCTCTGGCAGCATCTCGCCGGTGCGGAGCAAATGCTCGGTCTGTTTAAAGATCCACGGATTGTAGAACGCTCCTCGCCCCATGCTAACCCCGTCACAGCCGGACTGATCCAACATAACGCGGGCCGATTCCGGAGTGGTCACATCGCCATTACCAATTACGGGAACCCGTGCTACCGCCTCTTTGACTTTTCGAATTCCATCCAAATTAACATTTCCTGAAAACCCTTGAGCCCGCGTGCGGCCATGTACAAAAATCGCGGATACGCCGACGTCTTCCAAGGCCACGGCCAGATCCGGTGCGGTGATATTGTCGTCATCCCAACCGAGACGCATCTTCGCTGTCACTGGAATATCGAGCGCATCCACCATTCCTTTTACCAGTCGCTGCGTCGCGGCGAGGTCCTTCATCATGGAGGATCCGCTCCCGGTTTTCGTAACCTTCTTGACGGGACATCCCATGTTGATGTCCACCGACTGGGCGCCGCGCTCCTGCACGATCAAAGCCGCGTCCCGCATTTCTTCGGGAACCCCACCAAAGAGCTGCACCGACATCGGCTGCTCCCGAGGATCCGTAGCGATCATTTTGAATGCCACCGGGCGCTTTTCCAACAGGGAACGGGCATTGACCAAGTCAGTCGTCACCAATCCCAATCCACCCAGCGATTTCACCGTCAGGCGAAACGGGAGATTTGTGTACCCCGCCAAAGGCGAGAGAAACAAATTGGATTCAAGCTCTAGGTTCCCCAGTTTCATTTTCGAACGACTCGCCGCCTCAAACGGACAACGAGGAACACGAACGGAAATATTTCCTTAAGAAAAGCCTTTTCAGCGGATTTACGAACGATCCAATTCAAATCGTAGGGCTAGCGCTCGCGCTATGCCGCGTAGTCAGATCAGAAACCCTTACTCCTGCACTGCGGCATAGGGCCAAGCCGCCCGCGATCAGCGATCGCGGCTACAGGTTTCCAAAATCCGTAGGGCCAGCGCTTGCGCTGTGCCGCGTGGTTAGATCCCGTTCAACACGCCTCTTCCAATGCGGCGTAGCGCAAGCGCTAGCCCTACGATTGATTCATACCCTAAATCTTCACATCCAGCTTTGCCAAAGCGGTCTTCAAGCTCGGGTCCATGGGGTGGCCGTTGTAGAGCACCTTGCCGTCGGGGCCGACGAGGACCATGCGAGGAATCGAATTGATCATGAGCAACTGGCTGAGCGGGCGGTCCTCGGGTTCTAAAAGCCATGGCATCAGGTCCATCTTGTGCTCGGCGCGGGTCTTCTTCGCCTTGGCCACGGGATCGTCCGCATCGGTGTTCATTCCCGCTACGACCACGCCTTGACTTGGCAGCGATTCGCCTTTCGTGCGAAGCTCGGGCATCAATTGCATGCAGGGCCCACACCAACTGGCCCAGAAATCGATCAGCATGGCCTTGTTTCCGGAAAGCCATTGGGACAACGGTTTTTCTTCCCCATCCGCGCTGGCGATGACCAGATCCATCGGGATACGCAAATCCGCCATGGCCGCTTCCTGAACTTCCTTCTGCCGCACCTCCGTCATCAGCTGAATCAGTCCGAACGCCTGCGTGTATTCGGGCGCATTGATAAACGACTTGGCCGCCTGGGTTTCAAACTCAGGCATATCGGTGGCTTCGTAGGCCTGGATGGCTCGAATCGAAGCGACAAGACCGACCAGCTGACGCTCGGAGTGAAATGCCTTGTCCATTCCATATTCCAGCTCTCCGGACACGGCTTCCAACTCGCCCAAGTGCTTGTACAGCTCGGCCATATTGCCCGTGGAAAGGTAATTGATAGTCTGCGCTTCTATGATGAATGCCTTCGCCACACCTTCCTTCACGGCTCGTGCGTACGCCTCTTCCCAAGATACCTCAGGATCCCGGGCTGCTTCGTACAAATGGTCCTTGGCGGAATGATCATAATGATCGTGTGCATCCTGCGCCCAGGCTGGAACCAGTAAACTTAAGGCCCCCGCAACAAGGCAACTACGCAGATTAATTGTCATAGTTCCAAATACGACCCACACCGCCCCTTGCATGCAAGCCGATTCGCCCAAGGGCTCCCACGATCCACGATCGCGGCTACAGAGGTGGTTGACTTCGTAGGGCCAGCGCTTGCGCTGCGCCGCGTTGCTCGATCCGGCTCAACAGGCATTTTCCAATGCGGCATAGCGCTAGCCCTACGAAGCGCCCTCAATTGAGCGACCGCATTCATTCCGAATTGGGGAAATTACACAGCTTCCGCGGATCGTCGCAAGCAACGCCCCTACAGAATAGACGCCTTGTGCACCGCAAAATCCGCAAACATTTCCCGTCCGAAAACAATTCAGCCTTCCTTATCGAGAATTGATTCGACACATTAAAGTCATGTCGGCTTCGCCTCAAATGGAACGCGCTCGCAAGATCCTGAAACGCTATTTCGGGCACGATACGTTTCGCCCCTTGCAGGAGGAGATCATCTCGGAATCGCTCGAGGGGAAAGACGTTTTCGCTCTCCTCCCCACCGGTGGCGGAAAGTCACTCTGCTACCAGCTTCCGGCCATTCTTGAGGAGGGCCTAACCGTGGTCATCTCTCCCCTCATCGCCTTGATGAAAGACCAAGTCGACGGTCTCAACGCGAACGGGATTTCTGCCACGTTCCTGAATTCTTCCCTCAACAAGACGGAAGCACGAAAGCGATACGCCAAGCTGTTCGCCGGCGAGTACACCATCCTCTACGTCGCCCCCGAGCGACTCATGCTTTCCGGCTTCCTGGATGATCTGAAGCAGTGGAAGGTTTCCCGCTTTGCGGTGG
>JAUHWE010000700.1 GCA_030424825.1 Verrucomicrobiia bacterium | reverse complement strand
ACAACCATTTGTTAGCGTCGTATCCGCCACGCCGACTTACAGCGGAAGAGATTCGAGATGGGATGCTCAAGATAACGGGAGAGTTGAATACTGAGTTAGGGGGTCTTCCGGTAATGCCGGAGATCAATATGGAGGTCGCACTGCAACCACGAATGATCCAGTTTTCCATTGCTCCGGCTCATCAACCCTTCCCCAAGCCGGAACAACGGAATCGCAGGAGCATTTACGCTTATCGAGTACGTGGTCAGGCGGATCCTTTCCTGGAAATATTCAATCAGCCCAATCCAAATGACTCATGCGAAATCCGCGACGATGCGTCGGTGTCGCCACAAGCATTCACCTTGTTGAACAGTGATGTCGTTACCGACCGTTCCATAGCGTTTGCGGATCGGCTGATTCGGGAAGAGGAGAGCTTTCCCAAACGAGTGAGCCGGGCCTTTGAGCTCGCACTCTCTAGAAGCCCAAGCAGGGAGGAGCAAAAACGCCTATTGGACTACGTGGAGGACATGAGAGAATATCATAAGGAGCATCAACCCGTTCCCGTAACCTATCCGACTACGATAACGCGTTCACTGGTAGAGGAATTTTCCGGAAAGCCTTTTGAATACGAGGAGATTCTCCCGGCTTTTGAAAATTATGTTCCCGACAAGAAAGCGACCGATGTAGATGCGGATACCCGCGCGTTGGCCGACCTTTGCCTAGTCCTTTTTAATAGCAACGAGTTTGTGCATGTGTATTAGCGATTAGCTTTGGGCTATTAGCATTTAATGCTTAAACTTATGAAAGATTTTAGGACATTGAAATTCTGGCAGGAGGCGCGTGCGTTTGTATTGAATCTATATTTGGCGACAAAGAATTTTCCCGATGACGAAAGATTCGGTTTGACCTCTCAATTAAGAAGAGCGGCGGTTTCGATTCCGTCTAATATCGCTGAAGGCTGTAGAAGGCAAGGGGACGCGGAGTTAAACCGATTTCTTCAGATCGCGATGGGCTCAGCGAGTGAAGTAGAATACCAATTACAAATTTCTAGGGATCTAGAATATTTGAATGCAGATCAGTACTCGCAGCTTGTTACAGAACTTACAAAAACAAAGAAAATGCTTAATGCGTTTATGCAAAAGCTAAACACTAACCGCTAACCGCCTCAATACAATGCCCTCATCTTTATACAACAACATCTGTTCTCGGCCGCATTCTACGCCTACCACTCGTCGTGACTTTCTTTGTGGCCTAACCGCATCGCTGGGATCGTTAGCGATGACGAGCATGCTGGCGAAAGATCTTCCTTCTGCCTTAAGCCTAAAGCCTTCATCCTTGGAAAAGGGACCGCTCTGGCCCAAAGAGCCGATGTTCCCCGCCAAGGCAAAGTCGGTCATCATGTTGTTTATGGAGGGGGCGCCGGGGCATATGGATACATTTGATCCAAAGCCCGAACTCCAGAGACTGCATAAACAAGAGTCCACATTGACCAAAGAGGGTGACCCTTTTAAGTTCTTCGTGGGCAGTCCGTTTGGATCGCGAAAAGTGGGTCAGTCCGGGCTCGATATGTGCGACCAGTGGCAATATATCGCGGACCCAGAAGTGGCGGATGAATTCTGCAACTACCGTGGATGTCAGGCAGAATCCGTCAACCACCCGGAAGCGCTTTTCCATATGAATACCGGTAGTCGTCTGGGTAGCGACCCGGCCTTGGGGGCGTGGACAACCTATGGGCTCGGATCGATGAATCAGAATTTGCCCGGCTATGTGGTGATGACCGAGCTTGCAATGCCTCAAGGAGGGGCAGGCAATTGGTCCAACGGCTTCCTCCCGGCTCATTATCAAGGGACACGGCTAAGACCCGAAGGATCTCCCATATTGGACTTGAAATCTCAGCCCAACAAGACGCGGGAACACCAACGCAGGGCCTTGGACGAGCTGGCATTCCTGAACCAGCAGCATGCGGAATTTCACCCAGAGCACAAAGATCTCGCGGCTCGGATGGAAAGCTATGAACTGGCGTATCGTATGCAGACCGAAGTGCCGGATGTGATCGATCTAAAAAGCGAGCCCGAGTACATTCGCGAAATGTACGGCATGAATGACAAGGAAACGGCTGTATTCGGTCGTCAATGCTTGATGGCGCGAAGACTCATCGAAGAGGGCACGCGTTTTGTGCAAATCTTTACCGGCGGTTGGGACAGTCATGATTATCTGGAGGAGGGACATTCCTCTCGTATCCGAAGTGTGGATCGTGGTATGGCAGCATTGATTAAGGATTTAAAGCAACGCGGTATGCTCGATGATACGCTGGTGATCTGGACCGGCGAGTTCGGAAGAACTCCCGACAACAATAAACGCGGTGGAGTCTATTCATTGGGTCGCGATCACAATGCGGAAGCGATGACCATGATGCTTGCCGGTGGTGGCGTGAAGAAGGGGACGATCGTTGGAGCGACCGATGAGCTTGGAAAAAGCGCCGTGGACGTGGTCCATCCGATTCGAGACCTGCATGTGACGCTCCTACACTTGCTGGGTCTAGACGACAACAAGCTGACTTATTTGCACGGTGGCCGCTACAAGCAACTTTCGCAATTTGGTGGCCAACTCATACCGGAGTTGATCGCGTAGTAGAATCGGGATATGTTTAACAGGATATGCCCTATCAGTTGCTACGCGAGAACATAATGATAGATAGGAATTATCTAGCCATTCAATTACTGCTGCGTTTTAAATGAGTCGAAAATCCTGTAGGGGCGTTGCTTGCGGCGACCGCGAAAGCCGCTACAAACTTCCTATTGCGATCACCGCAAGCGATGCCCCTGCAAAGAAATTGTCTAGATCAA
>JAUHWE010000039.1 GCA_030424825.1 Verrucomicrobiia bacterium | reverse complement strand
CGGGACTTCGGATGGATTTGATTTCACGATCTATTTATAGGGGTGACAACTACTGTTTTCATTTGGGGGATGCCTAAAGAAATCAGACTAAATACCTAAGTGAAGTCACTATCAATGCAATTTTCTGGAGACTTCCTGAGCAGGATCATCCTCGAACTGGAGCCTCTTACGGCTCGCCTGCATGGAATCGAAGATGGACTCGCGGAGGTCAAAGAGGCTTCAACGAAAGCCGATTTGCAAGTCCCCGTTTTCCTCCTGAACAAATCTGTGGTAATCGAGTTCCACCCTGGCGCCTCGGAACCATCGTAGCTGAACCCTCTTATCGCGCGATTCGCCAGAGTTCCTAGCCTGAAACGTTAGTCCCGACATCGGAACAATCGAATTTCTTTTGATACGCATTCGGAGCCCTTTTCCTTAGGCAGGGCGTACCGCAGAATGTGATCATAAAAACGCGGCACGCCCGGAGGGCGTTGCCTTACCTGATGAGAATCGTTTGATATATAACAAAGTGGACCTAGAGAGTGTCCAATAGCTCGATTTTTCTAATTGATTGAAGTTGTTAAGGCGGGTCGCCGGAGACCCCGATCTGTCGGTGGCTGACCCGCCAATTGGGATGAATGTCGCCTCGGCGAGACGACCTACAATTAGTAGTGAAAGCGTTTATGAAATTGATTAAGAGTTATGGGACCCATTCTAAGAGAATTCTGAGGGAGGACCGAACCCCTTACTCTTGGCCCGCACTTAAGGGTTACTCACTTCGCTGGCACGAGCTTACGCACCCAGCCGTCTCCCTTGGTCAGCAGGTAGAGCTCTTTGTCTTCGTCAATTCCCATGCGGAGATCGGCACGCAAGCCGGAGTGATACGTGTTCGGGTATCCGGCTTCGTCGATCAGATCCCGCTCTTTGCCGTCAAACACGAGACGTAACTCCTTTATCTCAGCGGGCTTTCCTGGTTTCAATTTCGCTGCATCTATATAAAACAGACGACCTCGTACAATATCTGCGAATACAAATTTCCCTTTCAGAGCCTTGATTCTTTTGCCCTCATAGACAAATCCGCCCCCAATGGCTCTTCCTTCCTCGTGATCGTACTGAGCCACGGGATCAATGAATTTTTCCGCGCCCTCATGGGCTATATCGAAAACCGGACCGACTTCCAATCCTTCAATGCCAAAACCGGAAGCAAAGGTACCTTCCCGAATACGCCACCCAAAGTTGCCCCCCGCAACGCCAAGGTTCACTTCCTCGACCTCCTTCTGGCCAATATCGCAGATAAACATCCGCCCTTTTCTATCAAACGAGAAATGCTGTGGATGCCGTAACCCGTAGGCCCAAATTTCCGGAGCCGCATTGGGATGTGAAACAAAGGGGTTGTCATTGGGAATCCCATACGCCCTGCCTTCGGAACGCCCGAGTGGATCAATCCTCAGGATCGCGCTTTGTGGAACCTCTAGCGATTGGCCATATTCTTTTGGATCAAAGGCCGCTCCACCGTCACCGAGACTAAAATACAGATTTCCGTAATCGGAGGACCTTCTTTTTGCCTTTGGATTGAAGGAGAGCGTACCAATATTGTGATTGGCCGCGAATTGGCCGATTCGAAAGATCTCACGATAGGTCCCCCTGAACGGGATGGCCCCAGGGTCCGCCGTCGTCCATTCATAGATCACGCTCTCGTGGCTCCCGGCATCGTCCTTGAGGTAGTCTGCCTCGCCCGAGCCGCTGGTCGCGCTGAAGGCGGTGTAGAATTTCCCGAATCCCGGTCGACCCTTGCTAGAAAAGTCGGGGTGAAACGCAAATCCTGCGAATCCGGTTTCATTGGGCATGGAGGAGTTGTCGAAGGAAACGGGATAATCGCGGTGATTCAGGTAAAGCTGGGCCGTTTTCCCGTCAGCATTCGCCAAATAGAGGGCCCCTCTCAAATCGCAAATGGCCACTCGACCCGATCCGTCACCGACAGGATTCAAGTACTGAACCCGCGCATGGGCCTCCGTAGTGGCCCCACCCGTACTCATGTCCTCTAGGCGCGGCAGCCGAAAGCGCTTTTCCACCGCAACCACGATGTCGCCCTTCTCAATCTTTGCCTCAATGGGGTTTTTGAGGGGAACGGGCACCTTTTTCGAGTCGGCCTTCCCATGATGCGTCCCGTACGAAACGCTCACGCCTATCAGGCAGGTGGCGACAAGTGGCAAAAGTCTTAGGGAGCGAGGTAGCTTTGGAATATTCATTTTTTATCGATTCCAAATTTGAATCAAAAAAACCACCAATAGGCAACTCGCATGATGAACTCTGATCGAGCGACAAATCAGCACCCGAATCCCGGAGAGTGCCGTATGCGGATAGTGTCCCTGTCCTAGCCGATTAAGCCGCATGCCATCCACTTCGGCTAACCCATCCCATTATTTGCATGACATCAAGGGACAGCCTGCCTAGAAACGACCCCATATGGACCCCCTGTTTGTTCTCTTCATCGGAATAGTCATTGTTTTCGTTGGCATCCTTTATTTTAAACTACACGCTTTCTTTACCCTCACACTGGCCGCGATGGCGGTGGCAGCGCTTTCCGCCCCAGATTTGATTGTGGGCTACTGGCTGGGGGAAGGCAAAACGGCCGCCGAAGCCGCCAGCCTGGCAAATTCACCCTTCGGTCTCCGGGTGGCGACGGCATTCGGTGTTACGTGTGGAAAAATAGGGATCGTGATCTGTATGGCATCCATCATTGGCAAGTGCCTACTGGATAGCGGTGCCGCGCTTCGGATTGTTCGGGCGATCCTGAAGATGCTGGGCGAAAAGCGAGCCCCTGCCGCAATGGGTGCCAGCGGATTCTTCCTAGGCATTCCGGTATTCTTTGACACTGTATTCTATTTACTAGTACCGCTCGCTAAAGCCCTGGCGGCATCAACCAAGAAGAACTACGGCCTATACATCCTCGCGATTATCGCAGGAGGTTCCATCGCCCATTCACAAATACCCCCTACCCCCGGACCTCTGTTTGTAGCCGAGCAGCTCGGAATCGACATTGGCATGATGATGATCTCCGGAATTATCGTTGGCGGAATCGCCGCCATGAGCGGAATGGTATACGCGAAGTGGATCAACAAAAGAAGGCCCATCCCTTTTCGCGACCTCGAAGAAGGCAGAGACGAGAAAATGCAGAAATGGGACGAGATCACCGATGCGGAGCTGCCCAATCTATGGCTGTCCATGGCCCCGATTCTATTGCCGCTCGTTCTTTTATCCGGTAAAACCATTCTCACTGGGATAGTCGGAGCGGCTGGCCTAGAGCTGCCTTCGGGAGTCGCGACTACGGTCGGCTTGCTGGGCGACAAAAACGTGGCTCTCACCATAGGAGCAAGCGTGGGTCTATTCACTCTCTTTCAGATAAAGGGCGGCGGTCAGCAAGCCGTCAAGGAGGCGATGCAGTCCGCGCTCGCCAGCGGTGGAATTGTCCTGATGATCACCTGCGCGGGTGGCGCCTTTGGTGGCATGCTGCAACAATCAGGCATTCGAGGCGTGGTCGAGCAAATCGACGTAGCAGGTGGAGTGTGGTTCCTGCCGATGGCGTTCCTCTTGACCGCCATGATTCGAACCGTTCAAGGCTCTGCGACGGTTGCTATGATTACCTCTGTCGGAATCCTGGGTCCCATGGCGGCGCCGGAGATTCTGGGTTTTCATCCCATCTATTTGGCAATGGTGATTGGATTTGGATCCAAACCGGTTCCCTGGATGAATGACAGCGGCTTTTGGGTCATCAGCAAGATGAGCGGTATGACGGAAAGTGAAACACTGACAAACTTTTCTGTGATGGCCACGATTATGGCTTTTGTCGGCTTGATTGTCTCCATGATCGCCTCGAACGTATTGCCGCTAAACTGAGAAATCCCTGATCTGGATACGCTCATTGCGAATCTAAAAACGAATCGATGAAAAAGCCTAACATTATCCTCATACTAGCCGACGACATGGGCTATTCCGATATCAGTTGCTTCGGTGGCGAAATCGATACCCCCCATTTGGACCGCCTGGCTGCACAAGGTCTGCGCTATACCCAGTTTTACAATACAGCGCGTTGTTGCCCGACCAGGGCCAGCCTTTTGACAGGCATGAATCCCCATCAAGTAGGCATGGGGCATATGGCTCACTTTGATGACGACATAGACGGGTACCGTGGCAATTTATCGAAGCAATGCGTTACCATTGCCGAAGTTTTGAAGCAGGGCGGCTACGGCACCTATCTTTCTGGCAAATGGCATGTATGCAAACAACAGCTGTCCAAAGATGGGGATTGCTCGAACTGGCCCCAAGCACGCGGCTTCGACCGTAATTACGGAATCATTGGGGGAGCAGCCAGTTATTTCGATCCGCCCACTCTGGCACGCGACAACGAATCCATCGATCCACCTCAGGAGGAAGACTACTATTTCACCGATGACATTACCCAAAATGCGTGCGCGTACATAGAAGACCACTGTAATCAGAAACCCGAACAACCCTTCTTCCTCTTCGCTGCGTATACCGCTCCCCATTGGCCTTTACATGCTCGTCCAGAAGACATTGAAACGTACCAGGGCCGGTACTCTAGCGGTTGGGATCAATTGCGGGAGCAACGCCTCAAACGCATGATCGACATGGGTATTGTGCAACCCGATACACAGCTAACCCTTCGCGATTCCAGCCAACCTTCTTGGGAGGAATTATCGAACAAGGCGTGGCAAGAACGCCGGATGGAAGTATATGCCGCCCAAGTCAGTTCCATGGATCAAGGCATCGGTCGAATTGTGGATTCCGTCGAAGCCAAGGGTGAACTCGACAACACCTTGATTTTTTTTCTCTCCGACAATGGCGCTTGCGCTGAAGAGATTTTCGACACGTTTTACCCCTATGATAAGCCGGCTGGCGAAGGACGGGCCAAACCGCTTACCTGCCGTACCCACACCCGCGACGGGCGTTTAATGAAGCATGGCAACGATCCCTCTGTCCCGCCGGGAGACGAGACAACGTTTCAGAGCTATGGCGTTGCGTGGGCCAATCTTTCCAATGCTCCTTTCCGTGAATACAAGCACTTCGTCCACGAAGGCGGCATTGCCACTCCGTTAATCGTACATTGGCCCAACGGAATTTCCGAACGTGGGAAGCTGCGTCACCAAACCGGTCAATTGATGGATATTATGGCTACCATCGTGGATGCGTCTGGCACTGATTGGCCGCAAGAGCGAGACGGGCTTCCCATTCTCCCGATGGAGGGAAGCAGCTTGAAAGGCACATTCAACAGCGATGACCCGAATCGCCCACCCTTGGCCTGGGAGCACGAAGGGAACTGCGCCTATCGAGAAGGAAAATGGAAACTCGTCAAACGCTGGGACCGGGAAGACTGGGAGCTTTACAATATGGAAGAAGATCGCAGCGAAATGAATGACCTCGCCACCACGTATCCAGAACTTCGTACCGAGCTATTCGAAAAATACCAAGCCTGGGCTAGCCGGGTCGGTGTGGTGGAATGGAACCAGCTGGAAGCTGCCCGCAACGCCAAGGGCATCTACACCGACTGGATGCCCCATCCGCACGATTGATACCTTCTCGAAACGGAGATAAAAGCAGCTCAGCGCTTCAGCCTGAGCAGAATACGAACGGAGCCTCTCCGAAACCCTCACGACACTGCTCCATTCGACAGGCATTCGATCCCTAGGCCGTATCGGTCCTTGCCTGATCTCGTTCGTGCCTCTAGTATTTGGGCATGTCAAAGTTGGACCCCTCGTTTGATCGGCGAAAATTTCTAGCAGTGTCCGGAAGCAGCCTCGGACTGTTCGCAGCTGGATGCAACCCTAAGCCAGAATCCCGGTCAGAGGTCGAAACGCCCCCCGCAGTGGATACAGTGCAGCAATCGACTCGCGATATCGAAGCGCTCCTGGAATTTAAGTATACGGAAGCGGAATGGAATCAGTTTCTCTCAAACTGGGAAGAGCACTTAGAGAATCTACGGGCAATCAGATCATTCAATCATCCCAATTCCTTAGCTCCGGCCCAAGTATTCGATCCACGGTTACCGGGAAATCAGTATGACACTCGTAATTCTCTCTTTGGTTTGGCCGCCAAACCCAACCCATTTTCAGACAATTCGGAGGACATCGCATTTGCGCCGCTTTCCGATTTGGCCCACTGGGTTCGGACCCGCCAAATCACGAGCCTGGAACTGACCGAACTCTACCTAAGCCGTATTCAAACCTTTGGTGAAAAGCTTGAATGCTTCATTACATTAACTCCCGATCTAGCACGAGAACAGGCAAGGCAAGCAGATGCGGAGATCCAGCGAGGACAGTATCGCGGACGGTTACACGGGTTGCCTTATGGCTTGAAGGACCTATTTGACACCAAAGGAATTCCCACTACCTGGGGCGCCGGCCCCTATCGCGATCGAATTCCAAAATCGGACGGGCACATCGTTCAAAAACTTCGTGAGGCCGGTGCCGTACTCCTAGGGAAAACCAGTTGCGGCGCCATCGCCTATGGTGACATCTGGTTTGGCGGAGTAACTCGGAATCCATGGGATACCCGAGAAGGGTCTTCAGGTTCCAGCGCAGGATCCGCAGCGGCCACAGCGGCCGGTCTAGTGGCCTTTTCAATCGGTACCGAAACACTCGGCTCAATCATCAGTCCATCCGTGCGATGCGGCGCAACCGGGCTCCGTCCTACCTTCGGACGTGTCGGACGCACGGGAGGCATGACACTCTGCTGGAGCCTCGACAAGATCGGCCCGATCTGCCGGTCCGTCGAAGATACGGCAATCGTAATGCAAGTGATTAATGGATACGATCCTCAAGACCCAGGCTCGATCGCAAGCGAATTCGGTTACGACGGCAATCTAGACCTATCGAAATTGCGAGTCGGCTACGACCCTCAGCACTTTAGCGATGCCTCTTCCCTAAACCAAGCCGTTCTGGAAGCTGCCCGAGCAGCCGGCGTGCCGCTAAAAGAGATCTCATTGCCCACAACGGATAGCCGAGGACTCATCGTTCAACTTCTAGTGGAAGCGGCCGCCGCCTTTGAAGCGCTCACCCTGTCCAACCGCGACGATGAATTGCGCTGGCAGACGGATCGAGCCTGGCCAAACAGCTGGCGCCAGGCCCGCTTGATTCCAGCCACCGAATACATCCAGGCAGATCGTCTGAGGCGCCGATTTATGCAAGAGATGCAAACGGTTTTCGAGGAGGTCGATGTCATTATCGGGAACAACTTCGCCGGAAACATGCTTCAGATTACAAACTTTACCGGCCATCCTCAACTGAGCCTGCCGGTTGGATCTGAGGAACGCGCGATTAAGCCTGCTTTTGGAGAGACTTCCGTCGCAGAAGGAGAACGAGGAACCTTTCCCGCCAGCATTGGTTTGTGGGGACCCCTGTTTGGCGAAGGTAAAATTCTGGCTCTGGGCCGCGCGCTTGAGGAAACACTCAACGTCAACTCAAGAAGGCCCGATTTAGGCGCTTAATCGGGCTTCCGCAACGTCTGCACTTCCGCATGACAATGGCGCCTACGCAACCTCGGTATTCCGAGAGTCGCCCTTGCTAAAAGCAGGACCTGCGAGACCCACCCCTCTAGGCCGTTGACATTCCCGAGGCTAAGAGAAGCGCCTCGTGCGTGTCCAGGTCGTGCTGGTAGGACCAGTTGAAGGCTTTTTCTCCCCGAATAACCTTTGCCAAGTCGCGAAACTCTCCATCGTAACGCCCCTCTTTCCCCAGCTTCATTTTCTGGACGCCTTTTTTAAAACCCTTCCTAGCTTCATCGAGGTAGAGTGTAACGTCTCCTGATTCGAGTTGCTGAATCTCGATCGCCCCCTTGTCTCCCGCTATTTGGAAACGCCGGCGTGGTCCGCCATGAGGATCGCGATGATTGATTCTTACCGTTGCGGTAGCCTTTCCATAATCGAGCACCGCGAGCTGATTATCGGGAATCCCATCAGGCTGGGTCGCTTTTGTAAAGGGTGTCACTGAGATCGGCCTTCCGAGCATGTAAACGATGGAATCGATAACATGCCCACCCAGCTCGAACATCCCACCTCCGGAAAAACGGCCCAGTTCTTCGCGGACACTCGGGCTAGCCATCTTCCCCATCATGCAGTCAATCTCCATGATTTCCCCCAGCCAACCGTCTCGAACTGCCTGATACATGAATTGGAACGCTGGGTTGTACCGGAGCATGTAGCCCATCTGGACAACCCGTTCTCT
The DNA here is from genome assembly GCA_030424825.1 of Verrucomicrobiia bacterium. GTDB lineage: Bacteria > Verrucomicrobiota > Verrucomicrobiia > Opitutales > Opitutaceae > Pelagisphaera. Next base: position 6,056 of record JAUHWE010000039.1, on the reverse strand, counting down.
TTTCTCGGCTTCGTTGAGAAGCTTGCGGAATTCGGGAAGGGAAACTCCTCCTGGCTTATCGAGGTGAATATGCAGTCCGGCACGGATACAGCGAAGGGCAGTAGGGACGAGGTCCTTGACCAGCGTTTCAATCGCTACCGCCTGCAGACCAGGAATGTGAAACAACTCCTCCTCCGTCACCCAATTGACTCCTTCATAAACGCCGCTTTGGGACCGGTTAGCCCTCTCAATCGGATCGCTTTCGACCACACCCACCAATTCGTAGGTCTCCGGCTGATCGAGGATCGCCTTCACCTTTCCAGACGCGTGCGCGTGTTTAGTTCCAATTTGGCCAATCCGGATTCTGGAAGCATTGGATTTTGAGTACGCCGCTAGCGATGCCGCCAGCAACGAACCAGAAGAAGAAATAATAAAACGGCGACGGTTCATACTTATTGTCGAGTTTCCTCTCTTAAAACTTGCGATGCAAGCGACAATACGAGACTCGAACCCGTTGGAGAGACCATCCGCACGCTAGGGAACCAAGGGATACGGCTCATCCTAGAAAGTAGCGTGCTAAAACCAACGTGTGAAACAGCAGGACGGGAGCGATTATTAACGCAAATTATTTGCAAAAATACTTACATCTAACACAAGTATTTTGCGATTGCCACGGGATGACGCGCACACCGCTTTTACTGTTAAAAACGGGACTCACTCTTTTACCGGCTCAGGTCAAGGAGGATACTGTCGCATTGAACCCTGTTGTGGTGACGGCTAGTCCCTTCATTCAACAGAAGGACGAACTTGTGATACCCGCCAGTGAGTTGAATGGTGAAACACTGCGCCGTTCGGCCAGCTCTACGTTGGGGGAGACCCTTTCGGGTCAGCCTGGAGTTCATTCGACCTCCTACGGACCAGGGGCCGGACGACCGGTGATCCGCGGCTTTGATGGCGACCGTATCCGCATTTTAAATCAGGGCGTCGACAGCTTCGACCTCTCCTACCGCATGACAAAAGGCAAGGTAACCGGTGAAGTCACCACATTCTTTTCCGACTTCAGCGACTATGTCTACCTTCAGTTTCTCGACCCAGAAGCGGTAGAGGCAAGTTATGGAGAATTGGATACGGAAGACCTCAACGTTTACCGAGCGACCGCAGTAGACGCGAAATTCTACGGTTTCGAGGTCGATCTTCGTTGGCACCTCATTGACGAGATCGATCGCGCCATGCATCTGGATCTCACCTACGACCAGACAAGAGCCACCAATGACAGTTTCAATACGAATCTGCCTCGCATCCCCACCCGCCGACTCGGCTTGCGTTACGAATACGTCACCGGGCCCTGACTAGTGGGAGCCGAGGGACGGTGGAGCGACAAAGCCTCCCACCTCAGCCCAAACCAGTTCCCCACTGACAGCTACCTTCTCTGGGGAGCCGACATTCGGTACCGTATTCAAGCAACAGATTCGGCTACTATAGACCTTTTCGCCGTGGGCTCAAATCTCGCCGACGAAGACGCTCGTCCCAACACCTCTTTCCTCAAAGACAGGGCACCGATGCCCGGTCGCAGTATTCGGCTTGGGATTCGAACCTCCTTTTAACCTCCCCAACACTTAACTCTACATTGTTTAATGGTAGGGCCACGACCTCGGGGCGTGCCGCGTTTTTATGATCTCCTTGTGCGGCACGCCCGGAGGGCGTGGCCCTACCTAAGAAAATAGTTCGAATTGTAACAAAGTAGAGTTAGAGAGTGTTCAACACGTTGGATTATACGGCTTTCTTTTGTGAGGGCGTCGCTTGCCTGGTCCGCTCAAGTGGCTAGAGCTCTAACGATGCGGTCACCGCAAGCGACGCCCCTACAGATATTTTATTTTTGGACAGTCTCTTAGAAGCGGTCACACTTTCTCGGTTGCTTCGAGCCCTAGGATCTGACCCACCTGTGTGGCGTAGTCCGACCAAGTTCGCATTTTGCGCCGGGCGCACTCTTCTTTCAGGGAAGCCATAAGCGACTCATCATAAACCATACTCCGAATCCCTCTTTCGATTGCGTCGACATCCCTCATATCGACCCGTACACAGCCGCCATCGCGGGCCACTTCCTCCATCGCTCCGAAATTAGCGCACAAACAAGGACTGCCATACCAAAGGCTTTCCAATATCGGCAGACCGAACCCTTCCGCAATGGACGGAAACACGGTAAAACGACAACGAGCGTAGAGCGTTTCCAAATCTTCGTCGCTAACTCCTTCCAGCCAAACAACCCCTTCCTCTTCTTTACAAACCTGGCTTACCAGCTCCGCCAAATCCTCAAATCCTGAATACCTATTTCCCACTAAAACAAGCTGTGGCAAAGACTCTTCTTTCTCCACCAGACGAATCCACGCTTCTAAGAGTTTCAAGTGATTTTTCCGCGGTTCCACCGTGCTCACGCAAAGAGCGAAATCGCCCTGCACCTTTTCTGGCAACGCACGCCCATTCAACTCCTTCGCCTTATCCCTGAACTGCACCCCATTCAGACATACTTCGATTTGCGGCACATCCACACCCATGTCCTTCGCCCAATCCAAATAACACGTCTTTGAATACTCAGAAACAGGCAAAAGGAAATCCGCGTTTGCGATCGTGTGCATATACCGTTCATGATCCTCGCGATAACGCTTACTCACCAAATCCGGAAACTGGACTGGCAAGGCATCGTGAAACACAACCGCCACTTTCAGGGCGTGTTTCCTGGCGAAAGACAAAACATTTTCCAGTTCCTTGCTGGTCATTAATTCGGGAATCAAAACCCAACTACCCGGAGCTGGTAGAAACTTCCGCGGATACAGGCGACGCCTAATCCTCACAATCCTCTCAAGTCTCTTCTTAATCCCCTCAAACCGCTCGGCCCCCAATGAGTCTTCTAACATTCGCTGGCCCTCGATAAGGCACATCAATCGATACCATTCCCAGTCGCTTTTCAGATCGAGAAGCCTTTGATGCCTCGATCGGAAATGGTCGATCGCCAAGCGGACCTTAACCACCTTCGCGATGAAGCCCCGAATTAGTCTTCGATCGGCTGACTGAATCCGGGCATTATCAAATTTCCGGATACACCGTCGTAACTCCCTCCTCAAGACTCTCGGAATCGGCAGATAGGAAACCCATTGCAACGCCCGAAAACCACCTCTATTCTGCTCCCCTACCAAGTTCTCGAAATACTCCGTTAATTCCTCCGTTTGCGTGCGAACCAATGCCCAACCCGCAAACGGTTCCGCAAGAAGGGGACTCAGCATGGCTTCTTCTGCACAACTTCTAAATTCAAAATTCCGCTCGGACGTATTCGTAGCCGTTGGGCAACTGCCTACCTCTTCTCCCAACGCTTCGTGCAAATTTCCGATCTCTGACCGAATGGATACTATCTGGTCCCGGATTCGCTTGGCGGATACAATTCGATTCGATTCTTCCTCTCTTTCCAGTTCCTGTAAACGAAGGTAGCACTTCCTCATCAGCTTCCGGATCAGCCCCAATTTAAACCGGTCCTTCCAGCTTGCACCGTTGAGAGACTTTATCTGAGCCTCGTCAGGCGAGATCGATTCATACAATTGTTCCCAACTGGATCCATCCCCTTCCGACAGCACGGACAACAGCGACTCGTGTTCCCTCTTAAGCAATACATCGACTTTCTCGTGAGGCGGGCCACTGAATCGCGAGAATCTCTCTCGAGCCACTTCGTCGAGCAGAATAAAGCGGTTCTTTTCCAGGAACCATTCCAGCATGTCAGAATCCTCGTACTTCGCCAATACCTCCTTTGCGATCGATCGAGTTACTCTTTGGATACCGCTGTTCACTTGCGAATGGGCTGTATGCCCCACAGATACGAACAAGGCCGTACGGCGCTTTCCCTTTGCCCCGATAGACCCCCTTCGGCTCCAAAGGAATGGCAATAATAGATTTTCGAACGGAAAGGGCATCAGTACTAGATCCCTTCTACAAACACTCCAACCCACTTCCGCTCAATCACCAAAACTCGCGAACCCGTTTTTCGTCCGACAATCCTATCCGCGCAATTAGCCACTCGCCAATGCGGAAATTCGCCGCAACCTACTCATCGCACGGTTTTTCCCTATCACCTGATAGCCACTCGATGTCCTCTATTCCAATCAAGATCCAGTTCTTCCTGACCTACGGCGTCCTCGGCAGCCTGAGTCCGATTGCAGCATTGGTACTACGGGACGCGAAGGGCTTTAGTCCGCAGCAATTCGGCATCACACTCGCCCTGTCCTCCTTTGGATTGCTCTTCTCGCCAGCGATCACTTCGTGGCTAGCGGATCGAAACGTCGATACGCGCAACATTCTACGTGGGATATTTGTTGCGACCGCGATCACCCTGATCGCGGTCGTCTATTCGGACCACGTATGGGCGGTCACTTTAGCGTGGGCCAGCTACAGCATCCTCTACGTCCCGACCTGGCCGCTTCTAGACGGTTATTATTTCAATCACGAACGAGAACAGGGCACCGCTGCAACGGGTGCGGACAGCGCTTACCATTTCGTCCGCGCTTGGGGCACAGTCGGATATCTAGTCCCCAGTCTCGCGCTCTACCTCGTTATCGCTATCACGGGTGACATTGCCAACGCTTTGTGGGTAGGAGTGGCGTGGAGCGGCATGTGTTTTATGGGTACGTTTCTGCTAAAGCCTCGACCGATATCAGCTGGTCTCCCGACTAAGGCCCCAACCTTAAAGGCCATGAAAGTCCTGTTCTCTCGCGGGACACTGCCAATGTGTATCGGCTTGTTCTTTGTCCACACCTCAGCGAGCGCCTACTACCCTGTGATGTCTGTTTTTCTCCGCGACGAGGTCGGCATCGCCGACGAGTGGGTGGCCATGGTGCTGTCGCTTGGGGTTTTGATCGAGATTGGCTACATATTCGGGCTTGGGCCAATACGAAAATGGCTTCGAATCCGAGGGATCATGGTTGTCGGTTTGTCTGCAATGGCTCTACGACTCGTGGTTCTCGCTCAATTCCCCACCGTCGCCACGTCGCTCCTGATCCAGCTGGTCCACGGAATGGAGATCCTCGCCATGTTCATCGTGCCGGTCATCTACCTCAACCGAGTCGCAGGGGACGGCTTCCGCAACTCGATTCAAGGCGTATTCACCATCGCAGTGATCGTCCCCACACGCTTCATAGGTCCTTTATTAGCCGGCCAGATCCGCGAAATCGCCGACACGACTCAAGTCCTCTACACTGCTGCTGCCCTTTCAGGCATTGGCATGCTGATCCTGTTTTTCTGCTTCAAGCCGGATCCAGAAACCAAGAGGGACGATTCCGGTTAAAACCCAGAGGAATTCTAGACTCTTTCTCAGCAGCTGTTTTAGAGTGTCCATAAAATCAAACCCCGCATCGTTTCTCTCAGGAAAGATTTCCGCACGGAGGACGCATCCCGATAAAGGCCCTCGAGCCGCCCATTTTTAACATCAACCCCAACGATCACCCATGAAACCACGACTGTTTCCCGCTTCCCTAATCCTGATTCTAGCGACGCTTACAACTGCCGCTGTTTCCAAACCCAGGCTACTGGTTCTTACAGACATCGGCCAGGACCCCGATGACCAACAGTCTCTGGTAAGGCTTCTACATTACGCAAACGAGTTTGAGATCGTTGGACTCGTCGCAACGGCGGATAATAACTCCAAAAAAGAGTCCGCTACGATTAAGGATGCTATCATACACGAGGCCATCGAGCATTACGCCACTGTCTACCCCAATCTGATTCTCCACGATTCTGACTACCCTAAACCCGATCAGCTACACCGGATCGTTAAACCCGGAAACGCTCTGGGAGGAAACCGCGTCCCCGTTTTTGCCACCATCGGGCCCGGAAAAGACACCGAAGGTTCCGATTGGATTATCAATATGGGCGACATTCACGATGGTCGCCCGCTCAATATCGCTATTTGGGGGGGTGCCTGCGACCTCGCCCAGGCTCTTTGGAAACTGCGCGAGACTCGTCCGCAGAACGAATGGGAATACTGGCTTTCCGATATTCGAATCCATTCCATTGACGACCAGGACAACACCAACGCCTGG
>JAUHWE010000699.1 GCA_030424825.1 Verrucomicrobiia bacterium | reverse complement strand
AAGGTTTGGGATCCTAGCGACATCCTCGCTGGCACAGCAACGCGACCATCGACTCTCGCTGCCGGTGCCACCTACGAGCAAACCTTGATGATAAACATCCCCAATCTGATCGACTCGTCCTACTACTTGATCGTTCGCACCGACCTTAAGGCAACCCAGATTGAATACCGGGACAATAACAACACCGCCACATCGAATTCCAATTACGACATCGACGTGATGTCACTGCCGCTAAACGCTACTTACAATGAAACATTTCCTGCCGGGACCACGACATCTCGCCTGTACCGCGTGGAGAGCGCTGGAAACGAAGGAAAGGACGTCCTCATCGAAGTAACGACTACCGGTGACAATGCCCACACGGAGATATTCGCCCTTCCCGCCAACGCCCCCACTTCGTTTAAATTTGCCTTTCAGGATCAGGCTTTCAATGGGGAACCGGTAAGCATTCAGGCGACGCTCACTACCGGAGGCGATCTCTACGTCCTCCTTGAAATAGAAGACCCCGGATCGGGAGCCGAAAACGTATCCATAACAACCACTGTATTGGATTTTTCAATCCTTCGAGTCCGCCCCGAATTTTCCGGGAATGGGGGACCTGCTACTTTGATAGTTGACGGAGCCAGTTTCCAGGATGGAGACGTGGTTACTTTAAGGCATCACGACGACGGTGACATCATCACGGCTCAAAGAACGATTTTCCGTGACTCCAGCACGGTTACCGCCCCATTCCTGTTTTCAGCCGACAAGCTTGGAAAATACGATGTCATTGTGAGCAAGGGAGAATCATCCACGGTGCTAATAGAAGGCTTTGAACTCATCAGTGCCGCCCCTCTTCCACCAGAGCCTGTCCCCATAATCCGCATCGTCTCTCCCGACTTCATGCGCGATCAACCGATTGTTCCCACTCCCATTGATATTTTCATTACCAACAACTACCCCTATGACATTCCAGCGATGATCCAGCTACAGGGCTCAATGGCAGACGGGACTGAAGGCGGCTTGTATTCACTCACTTCCGAACTGACAGGCCGCAGCACTTTATTAATCATTCCTAATGATGAAGATGGAGAGGCCGGGATAGTCCCTGCGGGTAAAACAATTCGTGCACAAGCGTTCTATAGCGGACCCGGAGAAGGGGCAAACACCGGAGGAATGATTCACCAAGATGGGAAAGCAGTACCCATCAACAACAAGCCTGCGGAGTTCAAAATGGTGGAACCAGATTCTATCCACCACTCCGAGTTTCAAGAAATCGTGGGAGACACAGTCCAGTCCATGCATACGGCTATGCGTGAGATTGCAGACTTCTTAAAAGAGTTGGGCTTCATCGAAATGGATGGAGAGAAGCTTCTAGAATGCGCCTATTCCCAACTTACGGGGATCGGAGACAATAGCATCGGAGGATCCGTATTTGATTCTTCGGGCAACTTACTGTCAAATAGGGACGTCGTTCTCGTCAGCGGAGGAGAGGACCCCAGAAGCTATACCGTCCGGACCAATTCGAGTGGCAAGTTTATGGCGGACGAGCTTCCCAGTGGCTCCTATCATATTCTGTCCGAAGGCTACGGACTCAGTGAAAATTCCGTGGCAATCCATGGAGGAATATTAATGGATGACAATGTATTCATAATCGAAGCACATCAGGACTTCGAAGACATAGAAGATGTCACTCAATTCAAATGCCTGACCTACCTCGAAGTAGAGGGCGTCCCTCATCTCTTTTTCGTACGTCGAGGAAAAACGATGCACACTACGTTTACTGACGGAGAATGGACAACTGCTCGGATTGTCGGCAATGGAGACAAGCCTCTACCTGTTTACTCCTCTACGCTTATCAACGGAGCTCCTGCAATCGCGGTTTTCTTAAGTCAGAAAGCGGGAAGAGCCTCTGACGATATCGATATTCCTGTAAGTGGCAATGACGTTCGAATAATGGTTTCAATCGCCCTTCCAGATGAATCCGGCCGCTGGATATGGCATGATCCTGTAGAATACGCAGCACACCCATCCGTCGCCTTTACCAGCTTCGATGTAGTGCTGGACCCGACTGGAGCCCCTGTCGTGGTCTGGCTCGCTCAAGACACCACCAACCTCGACTCGGATACCGACCTGTATTTTAACAACGTCGTGCTAGACGAAAGCCATATTGGTTTGCCTGTCGTCAATTTCGCTCCCGCTCCCGAAGCATTCACCGTTTCTTCAAGTGACTACTTCCAGTTTCCAGAGTCTCGCTTTTCCGAAAACGCCATATATCCACTCGCCTCCGCGGCCTGTAGAAACTTCAAGGAAGGTTTTTCCGAGGCATGGGATATCAAGATTGGCGACAAGACCTCCGGACTATTGACCCGCGTTTTTGGAACTAATGAAATTGGTGTCACCGCTGGATACGGGGGCGAAGCGAACCTCATCAAAGGTAAGGCCTTCGGACTCATCGACCTTGGAATCAAGTTTCTCTATGATGAAGCAACCGGTGGAGGGGTGTTCGTCAATGGCACGGGCAAGATCGGCGCTGACTGGGAGTTGAAACGCGAAACATGCAAATACGATTTCGTTAGTATGACCTCCAGCGCCAGCCTCAGCGTACGATCTCGTGTGCCGATTCCTAATTTGAGCTTCAAGTTAGGACCAGTCGCGAGCGTAGCTGTGGGCATTCAAATCGATGGCGTATTCGGAGGCGATTTCACCTGGCTTCAACCGGATCTCCTTCCTACAAAATCCTCTTTTTCACTCGAGACAGGTGTCGGAGGATACGCATTTGGTTCTGCGGCTGCGGGATCCATTGAACTATCCGGATCCATTACTGGAAACTTGAAAATATCTTCAGGACGCAAAGGGACG
>JAUHWE010000038.1 GCA_030424825.1 Verrucomicrobiia bacterium | reverse complement strand
TGGGCTTTACGCAGTTGGGGGAGTCGATGCTTTCATGGCCAAAGTTCATACCTATCAAAAGGCAGAAGGCGTCGAACTAATGTCGCTGGTTCGCGGTACGGATGACAGCTACGTCCCTTGGACAGGCGTTGTATTTGGTCTAACGGTGCACTCGCTTTTTTATTGTTCCATGAATCATTCCGTTGTCCAGAGAGCTTTGGCGGCGCAGAGCATCCATCAAGGGAGGATGGGCGGATTGTTTGCAGCTCTACTGAAATCACTCACGCTTTTCATTATCGTCATTCCCGGGGTGATTGGGTTGATGCTGATACAGGATGGCTACTTTGCTTCGGCCCCGTCTTCACCTGACCAGATTTACTCTACGATGGTGCGGACACTGTTGCCAACGGGTTTGATCGGTCTGACCCTGGCAGGGTTGGTCGCGGCGTTGATGAGCTCGGTGGATTCCAGCATTTGTTCGGCCTCGAGCCTCATTACGATGGATTGGTATTTGAAGGCCAAGCCTCATGCGAGTGAGAGGGAGCTTGTGATTGCCGGGAGGGTAGCGGGAGGAATTATTATCCTTTCAAGTATCCTTTGGGCGATCTGGGTGATCCCGAATTTCAAGTTCCTCTTCGACTATCTGGCGAAATTCAATTCGTATTCAGTTGGTGGAGTCCTCGCTTGCTTTATGGGTGGTTTGCTTTCGCCGATCCCCAATCGAAAAGCCGGTTTCTGGACTTTGGTAATCGGGTCGGTAATGGGAGTCGTCATGTGGCTCGCGGCGGACAACGCTGTGGTAGGAGCTTGGGTGGAAAACGCAGGTCTCGGATTTCTCAAAATGCACTTTCTTCACGCCGCTGCCTTTCTGGCCGTGTTCAGCTTGTGTCTGCTTTTCGGTATATCGCTTCTGACGAAAGAAAGCGGTAGGGAATTGTTCGAGTCATCCCAAAAAAGGGTGCTGTCAGACATGGAGCCCACTGCCAAGGAAAACAAGCAATTCCTAATTTGGGTCGTTATCGTGGCCGTGGTTTATTTCGGGACTTATGCTTGGTTCTGGTAGCGGAGCCGGTAGTCTCTATCTAGTTTTCGCTGCCATTGATAGTCCTTCAAAGCGCGTAGCCAGGGAATTTCAAATTGTTCCAATTCCGTGGTGGCAAATATGAATCAGCCCTACTGGGCTGATCTGTGATTGGGTTGCCACTGCATGTTGGATACATGCAGTGGGACAATGGATGGTGACGTTTGAGTTAGAAGGAGAGCTGCCAGCCGAGGGTTAGGGAGTCCTCACGGTTCATCCCGACACCGTTGAGCTGCTGATAGACTGGCATTCCGTATTCCAGGGCGATTCGATTGTTCTGGAGTGGACCTTCGCGAAAGACGAAGTTGAGACCGACCAGCGCTTCGAGAATGTCGCCCCCGTAGTTCGGTTGAAAGTGTGGCGGCGCAGCGTGACTGTGTGGTCCATCGTAATGCCCTTTTAGCGGCCCTTCTGCGGTGTACTTCAATCGCGCCGAAAGGCTCAAGGGGCTAGAAAACCGCCACGCGCTCCAGAAGGAACCCTCGAATGCGTCCGAGCGTCCAAAGCCCGAATCGCCGGCGCTTTCAAGACGAATGATTCCGAGCGCTTGGGCCCCCCAGGTGAGTTTTTCACTGCGGGAAGAGACTGTTGCTCCGATCTTGGCGTCCCAGGTTCCGGAGCCGAGTTGCATCCCATAGGGTTGGTAGACGCCGTGCATCACTTCAGAGACCGATCCCGTAGGCGCGCTCAGGCCGAGGTTCCAATGTGTCGCAAGTTTTTCGTTCTCGAACCCTCTAACCAGGGCCGTCAAGCTAGTGTCACCCCAGCCACTAGTTGCATGACTCATATTCATTCCGTTACCTCCGTGCTCACCGTGATCGTCCATTGTGGCGTGCGGATTGGCTACCATGCTCATTTCGGATTCGATATGGTGGGCCATTAGCATGAGAGTGACTTTGTCACTCGGCGCGTACATGGCGCCAAACATGTCCATTTCCATGTCCATGGATTCGGCGGCGGACGAAAAGCCCCGCTGATAAACCTGATGAGCGGTAACGCGGTTTTCGCCGACGCGGTGTCCTTCCATTTGCATTCCCATGTGACGGTAGGAGAGCATGAACTCGCCTTTGGAGTGGAGGTGGTCGCCCATCACGCCAATCGGAGCATGACTGTCGGGACGCGGTCCCTGGGCAGGGACGTTTTGGTCGGAGAAAGTGACTGTGGTAGGAGCGACTCCTAGTGTTATGGCCGCAATCATACGCGACACTTTTGAATTTAAAGAGATCATTTGAAATAGACTTAGGTAGAATTGGTTGTGCACGGTCCAACCCTCCCTGTTTCGGGAGCGGGACATCGATGAAATTACTATCAGGATGGGTAACCCTTAAAGCGTACCCGTATATGAACTACTAAGATAGTATTCCTCGAGGAGGCGGTTCCAATTTTACTCCTGGCAACCCTTGCGGCACAATTGACCTGTCCGACAGGTTGCCCAAGAATATTCTGCTGGGGGCACTGAGATTCGCGTCTCCTAGATTGCCATCGCTGGCGGACAGCGTTTTAATGATCAGCTCGAAATTTTGAGACTGGCGTTCGTCGCTCTGCTGCTTGGCGCTTTCGTCGATAACGATAAGGCAAACACCGCACAACTCTTGTCCTTCGATAGAAGAGAAGATCGCCTGCGTGTAGCCCATGTCCGGAGCTCGGTCCTGAACCATTGTCGTCCAGGCATATAGCTGTAACACTAGCAGCAGTCCGTTTGTTAGACTAGCGGCAATCGCGAAACATAAAACCGACTGAACAACGCGTCGAATCACAAGAGGGATAAGTTCCAAATTGAGACGCTTGTCAAGAAACCGGGTGAAGAATTTGAGAATGGTTGTCGTGTCTATCGGAATCCGGAACCCATTTGTTCGGTTCGTAGGATTTCTCTATTAGCTTGCGCTGCAGTCAGCCCTCGACTTTCGCACGAGCCAATACTAGAGACCGTGTCCAATGAAATGCAAAACCTCTCCGATCTCCCATCCAAAGGTAGCAGCGTTTTTTGATTCCGTTCCCGAAGTGATCCGCGAGCGACTGCTCAACGTCCGGCGATTGGTAATGGCGGTTGGAAGACAGGTTGACCTCCTTGGAGTAGATGAGACCGTGAAATGGGGCGAGCCCAGTTACTCAACCATTTCAGGCAGTCCGGTCAGGCTGGGCTGGAAGCGGAACGACCCGGACAGGTATGCTCTTTACTTTCATTGTCAGACCAAGCTCGTTAGCACGTTCAGAGAATTGTACCCGGAGACGTTTGCCTTCGAGGGCAATCGTGCGATCGTGTTTCGGAAGAATGACCCGATTCCGGAGCAGGAGCTACGAAGTTGCATCGAATTCGCGTTTACCTACCACCGCCGAAAGGGCAAGCCGTTGCTCGGAGCTGGAGAATGAAATCTCAAACAGAATAATGGATACGAGGCGCGTAAATTTGGCTCAAGCGACCGATTCTAATTTTGGTAACCGAACAGTTCTCGATGGACTTGAAGCGGTTGTTGGTCATGATGGGCGGTTGTGAAAGTGATGTCTCGATTTCTAGTGGCTGCGGCTTCTTTTCTTTGTGGTTGCAGCACGACGCTTATAGAAAAAACGGATATTCTTGATAATCGCAGGGTCAGCGGTTATCGCGGTATCTGGTTTACGTTGGGTCAATTTTCTGAATACGGTGACAAGTATTCGGGTGGTTTGGGTACCTACACGGCGAAGCATCGGCCTTTGGCGATTTACGCTCCCGAGGTGGAAAAGACCTTTTTCGTCTATGGGGGGACGACTCGGAAAAAGGAGACGCGGCTTTTGTGCATGATCGGGTACTACGATCACGAGAATCACTCGGTTCCTCAGCCAACCGTGGTGGTTGATAAAATCGATGTCATCGATCCGCATGACGATCCGAGCTTGGCGATCGATGGCGAGGGCTATCTTTGGGTGTTCGTGAGCGGTCGGTCCAAGAAAAGACCCGGTTTCAAGTACCGCAGCGATTTTCCCTACAGCATCGATTCCTTTACGAGGATAACGGAAGAGGAGATGACTTATCCACAGCCGTTGTGGAACGAGTCTAAAGGCTTCTTCCATTTCTTCACGAAATACACGGGTGTGCGTGAACTGTATTTCGAAACGAGTTCGGATGGATTCGATTGGTCAAACGATACGAAACTGGCGGGGATCATAGAACCCGGAGCGACGAAGAGTGGCCACTATCAAGTGAGTGGGCAGCAGGGTGATATCGTTTGTACGTTTTTCAATCGGCATCCAGACGGTGTAGTGGATGAGCGGACCGACCTGTACTACGCGCAGTCGAGCGATTGGGGACGTACGTGGACGACGGTTGAAGGGAAGCCCCTTGAGTTGCCGATGACCACTGTTGATTGCGGCGCTCGTTTGATCGACTACCACAGCATGGGCAAGAATGTCTACTTGAAGGATTTGAATTTTGACGAAAATGGGTACCCTGTTTGTTTGTACGTGACCAGCGATGGGCATGAGCCCGGTCCGAAGAACGGACCTCGTGTTTGGACGGTTACTCGCTACGATGGCGAGTATTGGAGAACGCATCGCGTATGCGAATCGGATCACAACTACGATATGGGCAGCTTGTATATCAACGGATCGGAATGGGTCGTAATTGGACCCACAGATCCGGGGCCGCAACTTCACCAGGCTGGGGGCGAGCAGGTTCGCTGGGTCAGTTACGACTCGGGCCAAACGTGGAGGCGAAAGCTTATCATAACGCGAGACAGTCCACGGAATCACAATTACGCTCGGAGACCGGAAAATGCTCGTAATCCGTTTTTCTCGTTCTGGGCAGACGGCGATCCGACCACGTTTTCAGAGTCGCGTCTCTATTTTTGTAACGAGGATGGGACGAAAGTCTATCAGTTGCCTTATTATATGAATAAAGTATCTGAAGTACCGGTACAATTGGATCAATAGTCTATGGAGGAAGAAGTCATCAATCTGACCTATTAGACACTCTCTTAGAAAGGTTTTCTTCCTTTTCGCGATTTCAGCTACTCTCTGTTTTGGTAGTTCGGTTCTCAATTTCTTGTTTGTGATATCGGGCAATCATTCCGTGCCGCATGTTTCATCGTATGGCAATGGAGAGGTGAGAACCCCGATTCTCGAAGCCTTCGTGAAGAAGGGGATGCGATTCAGCAGAATGTACACGACCTCCTTGGAGTGTGCCCCGTCTCGCTCTTCGTTTGCCGCAGGCGACAATCTCAGATTGCGTTGTGCACGGGTCATTTGGCAGAAAGAAAAAAATTAGCTGGTTCAATGTAGGGGTGTTGACCGTGAATAGGATGAGCTGCGTCGATTAGATTGGATCTACAAGCGCAAGCGCTTCCCCTGCGTTTCAAATTGCTAGAATTCAAGATTCAGAGCATTTGTGTTTCGTCGTCCACCTAGTTCAATTGTCCGAAGACCGTTTCTAGCACCTTTATGTGCGATTCCCGTGTAGAATCGGTGCGGTGAGGAAAGGGCGTGCCGTCGTCTCTTAAGTAGGTTCGCTTCATTCTGCCGGCGGGGAAGCGGTTATCATTTCCGTGGGATCCAATGAACTGGCATTTGAATACACCGATAATGTAAGGCGTGTCGAAGGCGTCGAAGAGAAACTGGTTGGCGTCTCGAGTTGCTTCGGATTCAGGTTTGATCTGGGCATCGTCAACCGTGTAACTCGTGTCCAGACTGAAGGGTGCTGCCCAGTCGATAATCATGATGGGGCGACCGGCTGCTTTGTATTCATGATCCCAACCGTCGCGCTGAAAGGTTTGCCATTCTGGAGGACGTTGAGGTGAGCGGATGAGAGCCTGAGTGCAGAATACGTCCACGTACTTTCCCACGGCCCGAATCACGGGATCCGAAAGCTCGCTGCGGAGCTGGAAACGCTCCCCGAAGAATAAGTGATTCGGGGCAGCTTGGCGGGATGCTTGACTCACGATCCGGTAGAGGGTGTCGGCGACATGGCCGAGAAAATCGTCGTCCGAAGCCTTGGGGAAGTTTCTGAAAAACGCGGAGTAGGCTTTATTGCCTGGAGAGTCCTTGGGAAGGGATCTGTGATAGTCGGCCCGTCGCTGGTCCCACAGCGGAAGGTCCGGGCACGCAATGCCGAGGAGGAAGGGATCATTGGCTGCGGGTGTAACTTGTTCGATAACGCTCATGCGAACGGCATCCTGGACCGCGGGATCAAAAATATCGAATTGGTATTTTCCTTCTACGGGAAACCGAGCATTGAGGACGTAGGGCATTTGTTTGGCCAGTCTTGCATCAATCGGAGCATAGGCCTCGCCGGCGTTTAAGGCCATATCGCGGACAGCCTGGAAAAGATAGGCGGCTGCCTTTTCCTCATTTCCTCCGAAGCGCTCGAGGATGGGGCCGTTTTGAGAGGCGTCCTGGAGGAACTTTCCGATATGGTTCGCTCCTAGGGCGACGTAAGGATGCCCGTCTGGAGTGATAAAGCAATCGCGGCCGTTGATCTGGTCGAGGCGGAAGAAACCCGTAGCTTTCCGCTTGATGTCTTTGAAGCCGCCGAAGCGGTCGAGTTCGGGTACCCCAAAAACGATGGAAAATGAAACGTTACAAAGCAGAGTGAAAGTGGTCAGGAGTTTCATAGGGTATTGGGAAGTGATTAAGCCAAACAGGTGTTTGTGCGACAAGATGAATTGTTTGGGACGGGTTACCTCATTCTTTTGTCGTAGGGCCAGCGCTCGCCGCTGTGCCGCGTTTGAAGATGACACTGAACCGACGCGGCACAGCGGCGAGCGCTGGCCCTACAAAAAACGAATCGCGTTTAGGTGGGTCGCTGTTGCGTAGTTGACACGGTTTCTTTTGGGAGGGAAGATCTATAAACTCGTTCTACTACCAAAACGTAAAGACCAAATCAAGGCCTTGCTAAAAGGCATCTTAACAGGGGGGACGCTTGGGGCAAGTGGAAGAGTGAAATCGAAACAATCTGTCTTTAAATTAATAGGGAACGTAACAAAATAGAAAATTGGATACATGAAAATACTTGCGAGTTTAGTGCTTTTGGTGAGTGCCCGAGTGTTGCTTGTGGAGGGTGCGGTTTGGGAGGGAGAGTCGTCAGAGTGGAATGGCTATCAGCGTTACGATTTTGAAGTAGAAGGGAAGAAGTGTCATGTGGTAGTGCCTGAGAAAGAACTAGCAGGGCGCCCATGGATCTGGCGGGCTCGTTTTCCGAATTTTCATATAGAGGCGGACCTTATTCTGCTTAAGCAGGGCTTTCATGTGGCGCATATCGACACTTCAGGAATGTTGGGTAGTCCTCGGGCGATGGAGCATTGGGATGCTTTTTACGAGGTGATGACAGGAAAATATGGATTGGCCAAAAAGCCTGCCCTTGAGGCGGTCAGTCGCGGGGGCTTGTTTGCGTATCGCTGGGCGGCGCGACACCCGAATCGCGTTGCCTGTATTTACGCGGATACCCCGGTATGCGACTTCAAGAGCTGGCCTTTCGGTGGCGGTACGGGGATCGGTCATGAAAAGACATGGGCGCGTCTACTGGAGGAGTATGCGATGACTGAAACAGAAGCCCTAGTATATCGGGAGAATCCCATCGATGTCCTCTCGTCAATCGCAGCGGCTAACATTCCATTGATGCACATCATCAGCCTCAATGACCGCGTCGTTCCTCCCGAAGAGAATACGTTTGTTTTGGCAAAGCGCTATCGAGAACTGGGCGGAAGCATTGAGATCATCGAGGTGAAAGAAGGCACTGAGAAGTCTAACGGACACCATTTCGAACATCCCGAACCTAAACGAGTGGCGGAGTTTATCGTGCGAAATACACGATGAATTCCGTGAAATCGAATCCTGACAATTATAGAATAAACTATGAAAGCAAACTCCGCATCTGTCATTTTCCAGGTCTCAGACCTGCGGCGTGCAATAGAATTCTATAAAGAGGTGCTCGGCTTTGAGGAGGAGTTCGTTTTCGGGGATCCTCCGTTTTATGCGGGAGTCAAAAAGGGGAGTGTGGTTGTGCATTTGAACTCGGGGGAGGAAAACAAATCCCGAAAGGGTATGGGTTCGTTGTATGTGTTTTGCGATGAAGTGGATTCCTACTACGAAAGAATCAAAAAGACGGAAGTAGAGATAATTTCTAAACTGGATACATGGCCTTATGGAATGAGAGATTTTCAAATAATGGATCTAGATGGAAATCTACTGTGCTTTGGCTGCCAGGTGGAACAGGGTGAGCAAAGGTATAGCTGAGTTCTGATTGTGGTTTAAAGAAAAATTTTAGTGGTCCCTGTGAAATGAGTGTAGACATAGAACACTTGAGTTCAGATAATTCAGATCTGTTAAATCGGATCGGTCCGGAGGTCTTTGACAACCCCATCGATAAGGATCAGCTTCAGGTGTTCCTCGACGATGAACGACACTTTATGGTGATCGCCTTGGATGATGGAGTCGTAGTTGGCATGGCGTCGGCGGTCGAATACCTTCACCCAGATAAGAAACCTCAACTTTGGATCAATGAAGTCGGTGTGGCGTCTACACATCGGAGGCAAGGTATTGGTAGGAGTCTCGTTGAAGAAATGATTGGTATCGCAAAGAAACGGCGTTGCGTTTACGCGTGGCTGGGAACGGACATTGAAAATATGGCGGCTCAACGCTGTTTTGGATCGGTGCCAAATGGAGAAGCGCCGCAGAAATTTCTGCTGTACGAGTGGGATCTAGAAGAGTAGTAGTGCTCGTCTTACATCCGTTATTTTATACCGTGAAAGGGCCAAAAGAATTTAAACTAGCCCTCGTTCAGATGGAAGTGAAAGGAGGGGAACGGGCTCGCAACATCCAGAATGCGGTGGAGCGGGTGGCCGAAGCGGCATCGCAAGGCGCGGATGTGGCCCTGCTTCCGGAGTGCTTGGACCTAGGGTGGACACATCCTTCGAGCCAGACCATGGCCAGCGAGATCCCCAAGGGCGAAGCGTGCGCGGCACTGATGCGAGCAGCCGAGGAGCATGATATCTATGTTTGCGCCGGATTGACTGAAAAGTCGGGAAGACAAATTTACAATTCCGCAGTCATCATTGACACGGAAGGCCAGTTGCTGTGTCGACATCGGAAGCTGAACGAGCTGGACATCGGGCACGCCTATTACGCCCAAGGTGATCGGCTGAATGTGGTAGATACCGAGTTTGGTCGGATTGGGTTGATGATTTGCGCCGACGGATTTGCCAAGGACCAGGTTTTGTCACGGTCGCTTTGCTACATGGGGGCGGATGTGATTCTGTCGCCCAGCGCCTGGGCAGTGCCCGGCGATCACGACAACACTCGAACCCCTTACGGAGAGACTTGGCGTAAGGCGTATCAGCCGGTCGCCCGAGAGTTTTCCACCGCCATCTTCGGAGCCAGTAATGTAGGAGCGATTTCGGACGGACCATGGAAGGGGAGAAAGTGTATTGGTTGTTCGCTCGGCATCGATTCTTCGGGAGAGGAAATTCTGCAGGGGCCCTATGGCACCGATGCGGAATGTATCCTATATGTGGATGTGAAGCCCGTCCCAAGGCCTGCAAGGGGAACGGGCTGGATTGAACGGGGAAGTTGATAGTAGAAGAAGCATCCTGCCTGTTTTTGCGTTATAAATGATCGGATATTGAAGCGTTGCTCAGAGCGATGAATTGTAGTTCTATGTCACTAGCGTGAATTCTTTCAGATGTGATTACTTATTTTGAATACAATTGAATAAAAATGGATACAGTATCTTACAATCGCAATGCTTGGAACAAGCAGTCAAAAGAAGGCAATCGCTGGAGCATCCCTGTCAGCTCCGAGGTGATACATGCGGCAAAGTCCGGCGATTGGAACGTCATTCTCACGCCGAACAAGAGTGTTCCTCGGGATTGGTTTGGTGACTTGAACAGGAAACGCATTCTGTGCCTGGCATCCGGCGGAGGACAGCAAGCGCCCATACTGGCTGCAGCGGGTGCGAGCGTTGTGAGTTTCGACAATTCTGACGAGCAACTAGCAAAAGATCAGTTGGTTGCGGATCGGGACGGATTGGACCTGAATGCCGTTCAGGGTGATATGGCGGATCTATCTGTTTTTGAAGATGAGAGTTTCGACCTGATTTTTCATCCCGTATCCAATGTTTTCTCAGAGCAAATTCGGCCGGTTTGGAAAGAGTGCTTTCGGGTGCTTAAGAAGGGTGGCCGTCTCCTCTCCGGCTTCATGAACCCGATGTTTTTTCTCTTTGACCACGAGGAGGCGGAGAAATCAGGAGTCCTGCAGGTTCAATACTCATTGCCGTTCTCTGATTTGAAAAGTTTAGCCAAAGAAAAGCTCGAGAAGATTAGAAGGGAAGGGTGGGCCTATGAATTCAGCCATACTTTAGAAGACCAGATTGGGGGACAAACTGATGCGGGTTTTTCGATTTGCGGTCTCTACGAAGACAACTGGGATGATAAAGCGACCCCGCTAAACAAGTATGCCCCGATGTATATTTGCACTTTCGCTCGAAAGTTCGATCAATAGCGTTCGCGGTTCAGTTCGAATATCTGAGCTGGAAGAAGAGCGGGAATCGTGTCTGTTTTAATTTTGAGAAGGGTGTTTCGCTAGTAAGCGCGAATTTCGTATATTCGTGCGGAGGGGCTTCCATGAGTACTCAGTACATCAATTTTGAGTTCTTCACCCTTAAATGGCGAATCCAACTTGTGGATGCGTCTACGGTTGTAGTTATTCTCGATGGTGAGAAGTTCGACCCATTCTTCGCCTTTTCGGCCCAGTATTCGGTAGTCTTTGACGCACTCTGATACTGGGAAGACAAAACTATGTTCTTCACGCGGCCATCCATAGCAGCGATCTGGGGCGTCGAGATCGGTGTCGAATGTGAGATAAATCTCACTGATGTTACACGGAGCATCCCATTTCAAATTGAGTGATTGCGGAAAGCTCTGTTCAGGATCGGAAATCCAAATATTGGGCCAGTTTTCCAATCTGGAGATTCCGTTGGTCGCGTTGCTGGCTTGATAGGGAAGAGACTCTGGCGAGATTCGGTGACAAAGGGTGGCTCGTACCTTGCGATCATAGAGCATCCCGACCGTGTCGCTTGCCCAGTCATGCAGTTCGTGAGGCAGGCGTCCATTGTGGTTGATAGGAAACCAGTCATCGGTGAGAGGGGCGACGGTAGCTTTCCCATGCGAAGGACGTGCGGTGAGATCGCCGTTAAAGCGTGCAGCGAAGCGCGTACAGAAGGCTTCTTGGTTCGAGTAGGCCCATGAGACGCCTGCTTTTTTCTCGATGCAGATCCAAAGCAGTGACTGAGGAGGTACGTCTTGGCTGGGCACAATTTGTACCCATTTTTCTGTGCCCGGCTCAAGGACTTCGGTGGCTTCGAAAATCGGCGTCTTGTTGTCAAATCGGCCGAGTTTTCGGCTTAGATACAAAGAGATCTTCACCTCGCATGCGTCGTCGCGTTCGGATTTGAGTGGAATGGAAACGGTGTCGATACGATCACCCGAAATCGGGAGTTGCTGGGCGAGATCGTAGGTGAGATCAAGATATCCGTCACTGTTCTCTGCCCTGTAGGGCAGCGAACTGCTTGCGGAAGCGACGGACTTGAGGGCTAGATCATCGGGATCGTTGTTTTCGAGTGATATGATGTGGGAATCCGCTTTTAGGAGTTTCTGCTGGAGTTCCTCCATGCGTGTGTTTCTGACATCTCGCGGATCGATCTTGTCTCTCACGCATATCGAGGCCGCCATTCCAACGGCTTGGGCCGCGGCACCAAGGCTATTCATGACGCGTATCGATCCCATGGCGACGTGGCTCGTGCTGATACAGCGTCCGGCAAGCATTAGGTTGGGGATATTGCGTGAATACATTATACTGAAAGGTACGCTGTACAATTCGTTGACGAATACCTGGTTGCACGGAGGTTCTTTGCTGTAAACACCCTCTGGTGGGTGGACGTCGACCGGCCAACCTCCGTAGGATACGCGGTCGTCGAAAAGTTTTGGTTCAAAGATATCGCTTTCGATCAGTATCGAATCACCCATTACGCGACGGGACTCACGCCTGAGCGGGAAAGGGGACCATCAGGCTGCTTCGTAGCATTTTAGGGCTTCGCGTGTTTCGGGTGTGCAATGATTCTTGAGGTGATCCCAGATGCCCATGGATTCCTTGATGAGATCGCTGTAGATCTCCTCGTTGTCTTTGATGGTATCCCGGTCTCCGCCGAGTGAGCACCACCAGAAGAGCTGAATGATGGATCCATCTTCAGTGAGAAACTTTCCTTTCGCAAATTTGCCAACAGCGTGAGGGCGGTGGGGAAAATGATCACAGCCTTCGTGTTTGGGCACCCATGATGGTGGATTAAAGGGCGCGGGTTGACTGCGTCTATGAGCGAGCATGTAGAGAGCGCTTGGGAGCGTCTTCTCGTCACCTTTTTCGGGAGCAAGCATTTCGCCAAATTCATCTTTACCCTCGCGGCCTTTCCTGAATTCAGCCCCGACGGCGTCGGAGAGAAAGGCATCCCCAGTGGCGTCGACAAAGACCGGGGCCTCGAAGGTGAATTCGGTCTCGGTGCTGGTTTGGGTAATAGTCACATTGGCAATACGTCCTTCCCTTTTTTCCGCACCGCTAAGGCGGGCATTAAGGTAGAGATCCAGGTTGGGCTCCCGCTCGCACCATTCCTTGAGGATGAGATCCCAAATACAGCGGTTGTCGGCGAGAGGAGATCGGTAGGCGTATTCCTGCAAGAGTTCTTCAAGGAGGCCTCCCTCTCTCGCCATGCGACTGTGCCAGAGAGCGGCGGCGCCGTGAGGCGGAACGAGCGCCAGACTACTGGAATTTCCTCCGAGGACGGGGCGCTGTTCGGTTAGGGCGACTTTGACTCCATCGCGGGCGGCGGTGATGGCAGCGCATACGCCAGGGATCCCTCCGCCGCTTACAACGACGTCGTATTGCTTTTTTTTATAATCCATGCGGGGAAAAGAGAGTAGAAGGGAGCGGCTGTGTTATGAGAACCGAAACGCGATTATTCTCAATTGCTTCATCCGCATCAAAGGAATCGTCGGTCAACGGTTCACCCAGTAACGGGAATGTAACCATTTGGATACACAGTTGCCGAGGGTTGCCATTCGGCTGACCGAAGGAGCAGGGCCCACATAGCTCTCGATCATAGTTAAGGCTTCTTCGGGAATGGTGACGGATGTGTCTCGAAAGCTGTTAAGCGCCGGGGCCTCGGATTCGACAAAATCGATTGTCTCTTTGATCGCACGGAAGAGCGATCCGTTTTGTTGCAGCGGCTCGTAGTATTCCAAGATGAGTTCGACTAGACCAGGCCAGTGAATGAGGTGTCTCCAAAGGGTGGGAAGGACGGTTGCTCTGTAAGGTGTTCCAAGGGGTATGGTGCGCTCGAGTAGAGCCCAGTTCTTAGGATTGATATCGTTTCTTTCAAACAGTGGCCTGAGCTTCGGCCAAGACTTAGATTGAATTGGTTCGGGGCGTTTGGAATGGGATTTTTCGAACGGCGTACGAGGCCGGTCAAGGCGATTAGATTCAGCGTATTGGAGCGGTTGTAGGCATCCAATATAGTCAGGATTGGATCGCGATCTTCCAAGGCAATACCTGCAGCTTTTATTCCCTTCGGGTAAATACCTCGAAGCTTGCTTCGTTGCTGTCTAGTCAGAAAATGAGCGAATGTCGAAAAGCGAGTATGTGCACAAAAGGCACAACGTATCAGTGCTGCTGTATCATCTGGTATGCCCGGGAAGTGTTCTCGAAGGATTCGCAGGTGAAGAATCTTCTATGGGGCGGTGAGTTCTGGGGCAAAGGGTATTTCATGAATACGGTTGGGCAGCACGGCAGCGAGAGTCTGATAGCGGAGTACGTGAGGATGCAGGGCGATGAGAGCGGCTATGAATGCTTGCACAAGGCGCCGGCGCAAATGGATTTCTTCTCTTGAATACCTCGCTGGCGCGAAGCGACAGTTGGCCGACAGGCCAAGGGCTTGCCCCGGGGATGCTTTATTTGCTGGGCAGAAAGAGGATTTGGGATGGGAAGCTCCCAGGAGCTTTGCAGTTTTTGCAGCAGAGCCTCAGCATGGCCGGATTTGTAGATTGGCCGGGTGGCAGCCCAAGTGGATTCCAGGCCCCCTTCGACGGCATCGAGCGTCCTCCAAATGGAGGTGACGAGTGGTATTTGCATGACCTCTTGAATCTCCGCGAATATTTCTGCAGTCCTGCCAGTAGCCTCTGCTTCAGATATCGCGTTAACCGGATCGTGAGGGTGAGTTTTGGTCATCGGTGAATTGCGCCGCCGAACTATTAGGCGCCCATTTTTTCGGCAAGGTCTATAAAGTCAGAAGCTTCAATATCGATTTCCTTGTTGGCTACGAGATCAGG
>JAUHWE010000698.1 GCA_030424825.1 Verrucomicrobiia bacterium | reverse complement strand
CCCTCACTTCCTGTATGTAACTATTGTGTCAGGCTTGTAGGAAACAGTTGGCAATTTCGGAAGATTCGTATTCGGGTTGCGCCCCGTGTTTTGCGGCTACTAGGCTTCCGAGACGAACCGCGTTTTCAAGGCAGCCCTCGATAGGGATATTTTTGAGAAGTCCTTGAATAAGAGCTGCGGTGAAAGCGTCACCCGCTCCGACAGTATCGACGGTTTCTTCGCTTTTCGGAGGATTGGTGTAGATCGTACGCGTGCCATCGAAATAGATGGCTGGTTCGCCACCACGAGTAACGAAAATCATTGATGGATCAACCAGCTCCCTGAGTCGAACAAGGGCATTTTCTGGGGAGGCTGTCTCGGATTCGATACCGCTTAGAGCGTAAAGTTCATCTTCATTTAACTTAATGACTTGGGCCCTGCGCGCGATTTGAAGGGCAAAGTCTCGATCGTCGTGGGGCTTTCTTAAGTTTATGTCACAAAGGGTTAGGCCTTGGTACGTGTCCAAAATTTTGAAGAGTGTATTGCGAGACGGGATTGAACGAGAGGCGAGTGTCCCAAAAATGAAAGCGGGACATTCAACGAGTTTTTCTTTCAGAAGCTCGGTGAACGATATACTATCCCAAGCGGCGGGTTGTCGGATATGGTACTCAGCATCTCTGGAATCGTCCAAGGTTACGTCTGAAATACCTGTGGGAGCGGAAGTGCTAACTTGGATACAGGAAATATCGATTCCGTATTCCTCGGCTTTCTGTATCGCTTGATGACCCAGTTCGTCGCGACCGACCGAAGATATAATCAAACTCTTTTCTCCGAGCCGTTTGAGATGATAGGCGACGTTGAACGGGGCGCCTCCGATGAATAAACCTTGAGGCATTGAGTCCCACAACATCTCTCCAAAACAGGCAACGGTAGACGGGCTATATTTGATTGTATTCATTTCCATTTGTCTAAGCCAAGTTCGCTGAATGCTCGGATGTATTCGGAGCAAGACCATGCTTGGATGGCTTTCCCCATCGGCTTTCCCGTGGTCCCGTGAGCCCATTCATTGAATTCCCAGGCTTGATTGATACCTTGCTCATTCAGTTTTGCGACTTGAAGTAATTCGCTTTCCGCGAGTTCGCGGAGTCCGAGTTTGTTTATAAACAGGACCCACTGTGCCCCCACGAAGGGCCAGATACCCCCGTTGTGATAGTGGCTTGGCAGGTTGAGAAGGTTGACTGTGTAGTAATCTCTCCAGCCGGGATCACCGGCTTGCACAGGGGGGTAAAGATTTCTAACGGGAAACGGATTATTGACGCCGACTCCCCACATGAAGCGGAACGATTTTTGGGCGCGGTCGTAGTCTACGACATCGAAGAGAAAAGCGAGAATGTTCGCGTAGACGTCGCAGCGCCAGTCGAAGTCAAATGGAGTTACTTGCGCTATCAGGTATTGTGTGTCTCCGATGGCGCTTTGCTGGTCTGAGAACGAGTAAATCCCATCGTTTCGCGCCTGGGTAGATGGCCAGAATTTGTCTAGTATTCTCTTTTTTATGATTGAGGCCCATCTCAGGTAATCTCCCGCCATGTTCCAATCGCCTATTGTTTCTAAAATCCGGCCATAGCACACATTCGCCCGGTACCAAAGCGTTTCATCATAGAGAACGTTGTAGCTCCGTCCAAAGAGATCCGTCCAGTCACTTGCTTCTGGAATCTCGAGCAGACCGTCGTTGTTGGAGTCATGGGCACTTAGCCAGTCCATCATCCGTTGGAGAGCGGGTCTTCGTTTGCGAATAAAGTCGATATCCTTGTTTACCCTGAGATACTCGAAGCACGCTATGATGAGCCAAAGCCCACTGTCTATGGAGCAGATGCCCCCGACCCCTGAATAGTCGGGCTCTTGTGTATCTATGGATACGTTCGCCGGTGCTTGGCCAGGTATGGAGATATGGTCTAAGAGGGTCGTTAGGGTGGCTTTTTGGCAATTCCGAATATCGGGATCTTTGACGGAAAGGGATCCGATAACCGCAATACATCCATCGCGAGACCATACGCTACGATAATTTGCATCAGTGCCTGAGGTTTGATTTTCCTCCGGCGAACAAGCGGCAAATCCCATCGGTGTGATGCATTTGCGTAGTCCTTCAATGGCTTTGGAGTATCCTAATTTTAGAAACTCGTGATCTTCTGGATTGAGCGACCGCCTTGATTCTTCATTGATCAACCGTTTTAGCCTCGGCTGTATAGCAATATCTTCAGTGCAGGAAGCATCGTCACGTTGCGCACTGGAGACTTTGTCAATAACTTTGAAATGCAAGAGTCTCTCCAGAACACCGTCTGCACAGGCGCCTTCCGCGCGATACACAGGCAATCCTACTGTGGCTTCGTGCAATTCTGGTTGCGAATTACCTACGATAATCCCCCTCATCCCCTTTTTATGAAACATCGCACTGTCATTGCCAGTGTCACCGGCGACTAGTGTGGCATCGCGTGGTATTTTCAAGTATTTCAGAAGCCAGGAAAGCGCGTTTCCTTTGTTTGCATATTTGGGAAGAATATCCAAGTCGCGCTGGGAGGAATAGACGACATTTAAATCCAGTCCTTTGTGTTCGATTTGCTGTTCGATCTCTGCGATTCTCTCGGTGCTTGCTTCTGGATAGTACCAGCTAGATTTGTATGCGTTTTGGAATCTTCTGGGCTGTTTTACGACTCCTTTGATCCCTGACATGAACCCCTCGATCGCTTTGAGATCCCAACCTTCGTCAAGAATATTGTCGAAACTCTTGATCGATTTTTGATTACCGTAGTCATAAATGCTAGTGCCCACACCGCAAATCAAGAAATCTGGTTTGGGTAGCGGCTCTAGGTCGATCAG
>JAUHWE010000697.1 GCA_030424825.1 Verrucomicrobiia bacterium | reverse complement strand
GCTGGGACAAAGAACAACTCAAAGAATCATACGAGTCCGTCAAACGCCTCAGTTCCAACAATTTTGCAAACAATGGGATCTTCCTGGAAAAGTATGTACAAAGGGCTCGACACATCGAAGCCCAGATATTTGGGGATGGGAAAGGCAACGTCCTTTCACTAGGGGAACGCGATTGTTCGGTTCAAAGACGAAATCAAAAAGTAATCGAAGAGACTCCAGCACCTGCTATTAGCGATCAGCTTCGAAATGACTTGCTCGACACCGCTGTACGCCTTGCCCGTGCCGTCAAATACCGTTCCGCCGGAACCGTTGAGTTCGTATATGATGTGGATACTTCCGAATTCTACTTTCTCGAAGTCAATACGCGACTACAAGTAGAACACTGTGTCACAGAAGCCGTAACGGGAGTGGATCTCGTCGAATGGATGGTCCAATTGGCAAGTGGTGACCTTCCGGAACTCCAAACACTATCGGTTGTTCCTAAAGGAGCCGCAATTCAGGCCCGACTCTACGCAGAGGATCCCAACAAGAATTTCCAACCATCGTCAGGCCTCCTAACGCAAGTGACGTTTCCCGAAAATGCTCGAGTGGATACATGGATTGAAACATCAACGGAAGTATCAGCCTATTATGACCCTCTACTAGCGAAAGTCATTGCTCAGGGAGGCGACCGTAGCGCCGCGATCAATGAGCTCGGTTCCGCACTAGAATCCTGTCGTATTGATGGAATAGAGACGAATCTAGAATTCCTCTCTCAAATACTAGATTCGGAGGATTTTCAAAAGGCAAACCACACCACTAAATTTTGTGATGGACTTGAATACCATCCTCACACGATCGATGTAATCGATGCCGGAACACAAACGACGATTCAGGACTATCCTGGTCGAGTGGGCTACTGGAATGTCGGCGTTCCTCCCTCCGGACCGTTTGACTCACTAGCCTTTCGAGCGGGAAACCATATTTTGGGGAACCCACCTGAGGCGGCGGGAATGGAAATCACAGTCGTTGGCCCCACACTGGTCTTTAATCACGCGACCAGAATCTGCCTGACTGGAGCGAAAACCAACGCAACTCTGAATGGTCAGCCAGTCAGGTTCTGGGAGCCGATTGAAATCATCAGAGGAGATCGCCTCTTATTTGGGAAAACTGAAGAGGGAGGTAGCCGCGCTTACCTAACGATTAGTGGAGGATTCGATACCCCAGAATACCTTGGAAGCAAAGCTACGTTCACACTGGGGAAGTTCGGAGGCCACAGCGGAAGAGCCCTACTGGTTGGAGATGTGATCCATTTCGCGAAACCGACCCAAGCAAGACCACGCAAGTCTCCCCTTCCCTCAATCCCCCAATACGGACCTCAATGGAATATTAGAGTCCTCTATGGACCTCATGGCGCTCCTGATTTTTTCACCGATAACGACATTGCTGTCTTTTTTGAAACCGATTGGGAAGTCCACTATAATTCTTCTAGAACCGGCGTAAGACTGATCGGCCCAAAACCCAAATGGGCCAGGACTGATGGTGGAGAGGCCGGTCTTCATCCTTCGAACATACACGACAACGCCTATGCGATTGGAACGATAGACTTTACTGGGGACATGCCGGTTATTCTGGGTCCCGACGGACCAAGTCTGGGTGGCTTCGTATGCCCCGCGACTATCATTCAGGCAGATCTTTGGATGATGGGCCAGCTTAAGCCAGGCGATACAATTCGTTTTCTAAAAGTGGATCAGGCTGAAGCGACAAGGGCAGAAGTCGAAATGGAATCTCTATTTTGCAACCCGCCTCCCTTGGTCGCATTGCCTCAGTTCAAATCGGATGACGCGATTTTGGAAAAGACGGTCCAAGATGGCCTTGAAGTATGCTACCGAAGATCCGGAGACAAATATTTGCTCATTGAATACGGTGCAATGGAACTGGACTTGAATCTTAGATTCCGGGCCCACGCGTTGATGATGGCGATTAAGGATCAAAACATTTCCGCAATCAAAGACCTCACTCCAGGAATACGATCCCTGCAAATCCACTACGACAGCCTAGCGATTAGCACAAATCAACTGGTGGACCGACTAAAGGAAATCGAGTCTAGGCTACTCGCAGTTTCAGAGACCAAGGTACCGTCGAGAATCGTTCATTTGCCACTCTCCTGGGATGATGAAGCCACGCAACTGGCAATCCGCAAATACGAACAGTCTGTCCGAAAAGACGCTCCTTGGTGTCCAAGCAATATTGAATTCATTAGACGGATAAACGGGCTGGATTCCACTGACGAGGTAAAGAAAATCCTTTTTGGAGCGAACTACCTCGTCATGGGGCTCGGAGACGTTTACTTAGGGGCTCCTGTGGCCACACCGATTGATCCGCGTCATAGACTAGTCACTACGAAATACAACCCCGCTCGGACTTGGACACCCGAGAATGCAGTCGGAATAGGAGGTGCCTATCTTTGCGTCTACGGAATGGAAGGCCCCGGAGGCTACCAGTTCGTGGGACGAACCCTGCAAATGTGGAATCGCCACAAGCAAACTCGCAGCTTCAAACAGGGCAAGCCTTGGTTGCTTCGCTTTTTTGATCAGATTAAGTTCCATCCGGTAAGTTCCGAGAAGCTGTTAGAATTAAGAGATGACTTTATCCACGGACGCCATGAAGTTGAAGTCGAAGAAACCGAATTCGACCTCAAGGAATACAACCATTTCCAGCCAGGTTCCGTTGACGGAACGGATGACACCAAATCACTGGTGAAGCAGTTCACGAACCCCAATGTGAAACTGATCATCACCACGATCCAGAAATTGAACAACGCCATCAGTAGCAGTCGCCATCATGAGGCGATGGATGCCCTGCGCAAGGAACG
>JAUHWE010000696.1 GCA_030424825.1 Verrucomicrobiia bacterium | reverse complement strand
CGGATGGAGACGACACCAACCCCGACACGGACCTCAAACAAGAGTTCCTAGACCACATCGGTACGACCCTCTTGGAACAATTGCAGGAAAACGGTAAGTCCAACACGGGAATTTCGAAGTACAATGCCCGCGTGACCGCCAACTACAGTTTCAACGAAGGGCGCTTCAAGGGATTCTCGTTCGGAACCAATCTGCGCTGGGAAGACGGCAAGGTTCTCGGCACCCAGCTCAAGGAGATCGATACGACCATCGGCGGCGTGAACTCCCCCGCTCTGATAGCCGATCTAGACAATGTCTTCGAGAGTGATCAAATCGTAACCGGAGGACTAATGGCGAACTACCGGAGGAAGCTCCGCAACGATAAGATTGACTGGCGCGTCCAGCTAAACGTGGACAACGTCTTCCGCCAAGGTGACGACGTCCGGGTCATTCGCATCTTAGCTGATGGATCGCCCGTAATAGGCGCGAACAATCCCACCACGTACCGTCTCACGAATACCTTCAAGTTCTAATTTTCAATCTAAGTTAGCATTTTCAGGCCTCCGTCTCTTTGCGAGACGGGGGATTTTTTGAGAAAATCCGTACCCACCTAATTTCACTTCACGAAAGCCACCCATTCGACTTAGCGTTGAACCTTTTCAGTATCCGGTTCTTCATCACACCGCCTCCCATTTAACTTTTCGAAAATGTCCGTTCCCAAAATCGTTTACCTTCTCACTGGAGGTGCCCTTAGCTTAATCTTAGGAGCCTGTTCAACATCCGAACAAGAGGGCATCCGTCCAGAAAAAATGGGGGAGGAAGTCTCGTCACTATTAAATCCACCTTCCGGCCGACTAGCCATCGTGGCCGATGGCAATTCGCCGGATCCCGACGACATCGGGGCGACTGCCGTCATGTTTGGTCTTCTTAGTAAAGCGGGGTTAAACGACCGCTTGGTCCATCTCTCCCACTCCTGCGACTTGAACCCGTTTCGCAACCCCGGTATTCAGAAAATTGACATGCTAAATGAGCTGCGGCGCCAACAAAAGCTGCACGAGCTTTGTGGTGAAGGCATTTCTCTCTACGGACCTTTTGAAAATCTAGATGACTTCTACAACTGTCGTGCCGATCAAGAAGGTGCCATTGAAGATTTGGTCAATGCAATCAATGCCTCGACGGATTCCGATCCCTTGTGGATCATTGAAGCAGGTGAACCTGATATTATCGGCTATGCTCTTCAGGCAGCCGATCCAGCGAAACGTAAGCACGTTCATATAGTGTCTCATCATCCTGCCAACGATAACAGTGGAGATTTTTTCGAATGGGCAGCGATTCTGGATTTCGGCATTACTGAGCATCAAATCGGTGACCAAAACGTGGGTTTGCAAACGCCTATCGATCGGTGGGACTGGGCTAGGGAGCATAGCGACCCGGGTATCGCCTGGATTTGGGAGAATCTCGACTATGCCGAGCGTGACGGCGTAGTTGAGTTTCAAGAAGGAAAATTCGACTGCTCCGACGCGGGGATGATCTACTGGTGGATTACAGGGGCTGACGTTAGCGGAAAGAAGACGTCGACGCCCAATGAGATAAAAGAGGTTCTGCAACTCGAGATGTAGTGAAATCGTTAGCGAGCTGAGTTAAGGCGGTGACTCGTTCGTTGGCATTTGTACTTTTCCAGAATATCGAATGCTAGAATCCAATAACTTTTATGAAACACAGTCATATCTTATATATATTTATTGCGTTGCGATTTCTTTCGATCCCCGTTTTTGGGGACTTCCATGTTGAGGGTGAGCTGAAGAAGTGGCATCGTGTCACGCTCACTTTCGAAGGCCCTACGTCGTCGGAGAGTGCGGCAGTGAATCCCTTCTACGATTACCGTCTCAATGTAACGTTCAAGAACGGTGATCGTGAAATGACCGTTCCTGGATTTTATGCCGCGGATGGAAATGCGGCTGAGACAGGAGCCGACAGCGGGAACAAGTGGAGAGTCCACTTCTCGCCTGAAAACACGGGCCAATGGAGTTTCGAGGCCTCCTTTCGCATCGGACCCGGGATTGCGATTTCGGACGATGTCAATGCGGGGCGTTCAGTCGCTTTTGATGGAAGTTCAGGCACGCTAGAAATCGGTGAAACGGATAAGACAGCTCCCGATTTTCGAGGAGAGGGACGCCTCGATTACGTGGGAGATCGGTACCTGCGATTTGCGGAAACCGGAAAGATCTTTCTCAAGGCGGGACCCGACAGTCCGGAGAATTTTTTGGCTTTCGAAGATTTTGACGCGACGTACTCGCACAATCCTAACAAGCAGTTTCTGAAAGACTGGGCCCCGCACGTTCCGGATTGGAAAGAGGGGGACCCGACGTGGCGCGATGGCAAGGGTAAGGGCATAATCGGGGCTGTGAATTACCTTTCTTCAAAGGGGATGAACGTCGTCTACTTTCTTACTCAAAACATAATCGGTGATGGTCAGGATGTTTGGCCCTACACCGACTATGATGAGCGTTTCCGGTTCGATTGCAGCAAACTCGATCAATGGGAAATCGTATTCGAGCATATGACACGAAAAGGCATTGCCCTCAATGTCGTCACTCAAGAGCGAGAAAACGATCAATTGCATGATGGAGGCGATCTGGGCCCGGAACGTAAAATATACTATCGCGAGCTGATTGCCCGTTTCGCTCACAATCCGGCGTTGTTCTGGAATCTTGGCGAGGAGAACACCAACACGGTTGAGCAGGTAAAGGATTTCTGTGATTACTTTGCGACGCACGATCCCTATAATCACCCCAAGTCGCTCCATACCGTTCCCTATGCGTGGGACACCTTGTATGGGCCGATGCTGGGGCACCCGACCTTTGAGGTGCTCAGTGTGCAG
>JAUHWE010000695.1 GCA_030424825.1 Verrucomicrobiia bacterium | reverse complement strand
GCTTGTTGAGCTAGAGCGTTACGATGACGCTCCTCACGGATGGCATAATAGTGATCACGTGGTACCCGGAATTCCAGAAGCATTGGAGGCGATTGACCGGATCGGAGGTTTTTTCAGGGCTTATGTTACTCGCTAAGGTAGCGGGCGATCTCCGAGCGCCCATAGTTCCAAGCAATAATTTGTGGGCGCTCGGAGATCGCCCGCTACCTAATAATTGAATACATGCTAGTTGATATACGAATCTACCAAACCAAGCCAGGGATGCGGGAAACGCATTTCGAGCTTTTCGAAAAATATGGGCGGGGCCCACAGACTCGGATACTAGGAGAACCGTACTCCTATGTGAAATCCATCGAGGACCCCAACGAGTTCATTCTCATGTGGAGCTACGACGACCTCGCGGATCGGGAAGCCAAGCGCAAGCTGATGTGGGAAGACCCAGAGTGGCAAGTGTACGTAACCCACAGCAAGGCCTTGGGAGCGGTTGTATCCCAATACAACAAGCTGGTGGAAACGGTGGATTAGTTGTGTTTGAAGAACCGAGAGATGAGGTATTGAGGTATTTCTGGTGTAGCGCCCCGTTGGGTACAGACGAAGGCAGCTAGCCGGGAAGCGCTGTATCCAATGTTAGAGAGAGAATGTCCACGGAGAAGTCCATCGATAAACGCGGCGGTAAACGAGTCCCCAGCTCCTACCGTGTCGACAACCGTGATTTCCATCGGTCTTTGAATAGAATGGAACTCTTCACCTCGAAGGAGAGTAAAACCCTCGCCTCCTTTGGTGAGAGCGATAGCTTGCAACGAGAAGGTGTCGGCGAGCGACTGGAGGGCACTTTTTTCGCTGCCCTCTAGATTCAAATAGGACCTGAGAATAAGAAGCTCTACTTCGTTGATCTTAAGAACATTAGCCAATTTTAACAACTGGAGAACTGTACGCTTGTTGTAAAAGGGTGGCCGTAAATTGAGATCGAGAACCCGGAGGGCGTCTTCGCGCATCGCCGCGAGCAGTTCGGCGATGGCCTGTTGGGATTGGGCAGATCGCTGGGCGAGGGTGCCAAAGCAGACTGCGTCACCTTCCTGCATTGCTGCTCTGAGTTCTGGTGTTGACGAAAGGTGGTCCCAAGCGACGTCTCTGGCGAATTCGTATTGGGCGGAGTTTTGGGAATCGAGGCTGATTCTTACGCTACCGGTGGGATGGGAGTCTAATTTGATCAAGGAAGTGTCAATGCCTTGTTCGTTCAGTATCTGAAGCGTTTCCGTTCCCAGTTCGTCGCCGCCTACTTTGGAAAGGACTAGGGCATTGTTTCCGATCTGGTTGGCGTGAAAGGCGACATTCGCAGGAGCCCCTCCTAATCTCTTCTCGTGATCGAAGACATCCCAAAGGAGCTCACCTAAGCCGATGATTGTGAATTTGTTTTTCATGGATGAGGAAGTTCCTATGTGTTGGGAAAAAGAAAGCGCCCACCGATGATTCGGCGGACGCGGTTAGATACTACTATTGAGTTAACGTCGTCCGCTATAGGCTAAAACTTGTAGTTCAGACTCAATGTGGTCGATCGTCCAGCGATTCCGCGAGCACGGATAATGCGGTTGCCTGGAATAGCCCCTTCCTCTGATTCGCTCAAACCAAAATTGTCGAACAGATTGTTGACGGTCAGGAGAGCGGTAACTTTCTCGGTGAGCTTGTAGCTTCCGTAGAGATTTACGTACTCGTAGCCTTTCATTACCAATGTGTTGTCGTCTTGGGCGAACGAATCGGATGTACCGATTATGGTCGCCCCGGCACTCCAGCGATCAGCGGTGTAAGAAGGACTGATCTGGAAGGCGAGGTCTGCTTGGCGGCGAGGTGTATTACCGATTACAGAAGCGTTGAGAGCGTCGGCAGTGATCTCGGCAGATGTCAGAGTCAGACCTCCCCGGAGCTGGAAGCCGCCATTGACATAGGCTGCTTCGACTTCGAAACCGGATGCTTCGTATTCGCGGTCCAGAAATCTTTGATTGGTCGCTTCGAAATTCTGCTCTTGCGTCTCAGCGAAGAAGAAGGTGCCGAAAAGAGATAGGCTACCTCCAGCGATGTCCTCTGCACGGTGCTTAATGCCGGCCTCAAATTGGTCCACCATATCTACAGCGGCTCCCGCGTCCAGGAGAGATCCATCAGCGAGAATATTCGGACCGAACATGAGACGGTCGGCGTTTGCGCGGCCGCCACGGCTAAAGCGAGCGAAAGCGGCAGTGTCGGCATTAAAGGCGTAGTTTGCTCCGGCGGAGTATGATGTGTAGCTCCATCCGTAGTCGACAGGCATGGCGTTGGCATTGTCGACCACCGCGATTTCGCCTTCGGGTGCTGAAATGGATCCGTCTCCATCTACGTCGAAGTCGTTGAGGAACCTGTTCCCTGCGTAGTTTCCTGAAGCGTCGCCTGAATCGAAGCGGACACTAATGTCACCGGTCCAAGGGCCGTTTTCGTAGGCAAGAGCGACGTAGGGCGCGTCAATGTCGTAACTCGTGTCGTAGCTACGTGTGCAACAATTTCCCCAGAAAGGAACGCCGTATGCGTAGAGACCGTCATCGCTCGCCGCGTCACCGGCAGAGTCGAACACGTCGACGAGAGCTGCATTGTCGCCTTTGACTTCCAGCAAGTAGGAGTCCCAGAGCCAGTCCATGTCGATGTCCTGTTTGGACTTGTAGTAGCCGAGCGTAAGATCGAATCGGCCTTCGCCCTGGAAAGAGCGAGCCAATTTAAGGTCATTGGTGAAGTTGCTGAAGTCATTCAATTCTGTATCGAACATGTGGGTGCGCATCAGTAGGCCGTTGCCATTCAAAGTTGCTGGGATTATGGTCTGACCAGCCTGAGGGCCGTAAGCGTAGGC
>JAUHWE010000694.1 GCA_030424825.1 Verrucomicrobiia bacterium | reverse complement strand
CCCGTTTTCTGGTCCGTAATCTTAATGTTGTCGGAACTTAGGGTCACCTTAAACAGGTGCCCGGCCCAGACGGACTTGAGTTCCATGTCGGCGAAGTTGAGAGTAAGGGCATCGTCTTCCTCCTCGAGTTTGAAGCGAAGTCCAAGGGTTCCATCTCTAAACTCAAACGCGTGACGCACCGAAGTCGCATGGTTTGCTTCCGCGTGGGTGTAGATGTACATATGTCCATCGCGTAGATCCACTTCTTTGTGGCCCTTGGCGGTCTTGTCGCTGCTCGTGGTCCACTCGTTGCCCGGCTCGTCCTTCAGTTCTTGGGATTCCGAACGGTCGAATGTGTCCTCGAAAATCAAGGTGCCGAAATCGTGGGCCCAGGCCGTGGATACGATAAGCAGGGTGAGTGTGAGGGAAAGTGGTTTGATCATATTGCTCTTGGATTGAGGTTTTTCCCGAATTTTGAAGGTTGGTAGACTCTTGGGTGGATCAACAGCAATGGGAAGAGGGTATTTCTCGCCCCTCGCTCGGGCAAGCGGGAGAGAGGTCTACAGTTGACTGAAAAGTGAGAGTTTCATCTGTGAAGCTTTCTTTTGACTCTGCTTAGTTAAATGGTGAAATGGTAGGGCTGGCGCTTGCGCCATGCCGCGATGGCAGCTCAAGATTTAACGGACGCGGCACTTCGCAAGCGAAGGCCCTACGAATAAAAATAAACCGACGAAGTAGGCCGATGGTCTTACCATAAACTGGATACAAACTACCCCCGTCGATACTTGTCCAGGGCATCCTCGTTGAAATGCACGCCTAGTCCTGGCAGGGTAGGCACTTCGTAGAGTCCGTCTTTCATCTCGAAGGACTCGACCATGAGGTCATTCTGGATGACATGGGTAATGCTGACGGCATGTTCGATTCCCGGGAAGGCAGAGGCTTGATGGGCTTGGAATACCTGGGCAACGCCCGTGATAATACTGTGTTGTAGCCACAAGGGGATGCCGGTTACTTCGGCCATGAGCGCACGTTGGACGAGGGTTTTGCCGATGGGGCCGCCCGTGACGAGGGCTTGGAGAAGTTCCTCGCGAATGAACGGCATCGAATCTTTGGGATAGTGTTCGGCGAGCTTGAGGGGGAAACGATCCTTTAACTGGCGAAAGTGATTGAGGCTGCCGTAGTCGCAGGGCGATTCGATTGCGAAATATTGCGGGAATCGAGTGAGACGCTCGCCGTATTTGATGGCACGCTCAGGAGTTTTCCAGGTACTGTTGGCATCGGCCCAAATCTTAAAGTCTGCCGGTACGGATGAAGTTACGGCTTCGGCCTGTTCTACGGGATCCTCAAAGTCGCGCGTTTTCACTTTGTGGACTCGGTAGCCTAGGTCGTATCCTAGTTTCGCCTCGGTCGCCATTAAATCAGGTGGGAAGCACTGGCTCCACCAGGATTGAACAATGTGCGTTTTTGTTTCAGGCGAGAACAGCCGTGAAACCGGTAGTCCCGATGCCTGCCCAATCAAATCGTAAACGGCCATCAAGATTCCGCCGAGGCTGTCATCCATGAGAAACTCCCACGGGGACCGGCCAACGAGGCGATTGCAAGTCGCCACTGCTTGGGGTACGCTCCCCAAAGAGTCTTCCACATTCAAAAGCGCATCGCCGATGCCGACCAGACCTTCATTGGTGTACAGCTTTACTAGAGTGGAGTCGTAGTAGTCGCGGTTGATTCCCTGCTTGCGATAGACTTCGGCGAAGACGTCACGAACCCGTTCATGCATGGGCACGCGAACGGGAATCACCTCGAACCGAGTGATACGTTGGCTGGCGGCGGAAGGCGAGGTCCTTTTCTGGGCTTGTCCGAAAGCAGTGGGGACCATTCCGAGCCCGCCGAGTGCAGCTAGACTGGTTAGGATATCGCGGCGAGAATACTTGCGCATGGCTGGAATCGTGCGGCTACGTAGTTCCCCTGTCAATGGGCGAGTGAACGGCTTCTAAAGGTTCTAAGGTGATAAGCATGGCGCGAACGTTAGCCCTACTTGAAGCCTGTGCAATTAACGAATACATCTAGCAAATGGGTGCGGTAGCGATGCCTCGTCTGGTGCGGAAGTTTTCTGATGGACGAAGCGGTTCGATATTCTATGGTCTCCCCCACTTATGGCGAGTGAAGAACTAAAGGCCCTGATTGCGCTAAGGCGTGCGAAACCATACGATCCGAGTCAGTCGATCGAATTTCTCCGCGGTAAAGGTCCTGATGGAGGGAGCGTGCCGAGACCGAACACGAAAATCGAATCCTGTGAAATGGACGGTGTGATTGGAGAGTGGGTTGTTTGCGGGAGACCAGCAAATGAGGGTGTATTCATTTTCCTACATGGTGGGGGCTACTATCGTGGCTCGGCGGAAGCCAGCCGTAGAATCGCTTCTAATCTCAGTGCATCTTGTGGGTGCCGCTGCCTTACGGTCGACTACCGCCTCGCTCCAGAGAACCCCTTTCCGGCTGCGGTAGATGATGCGTATTCCGCGTATCAATGGGTTTTGAATCAGGGAGTTTCCCACAGCCAAATTGTTGTGGGAGGTAGCTCAGCGGGTGGGGGATTAGCAGCGGCTTTGTTAGCGAAGTTAAAAAGGGAAGGCGAAGGCCAGCCAGCGGCTGCCGTTCTCCTTTCGCCCTGGACCGATCTCTCTCAAAGCGCGTCGACGTTCGATAGCAACGCCGCTTCTGATCCGACCATCTCCAAAGGTTACCTGGACCGGATGGCTGCCCTCTATTTAAACGGGGTCGATCCCAAGGATCCGCTAGCGTCTCCGGTATTTTCTGACCTGGAAGGCCTGCCCCCAATGTTGATACAAGTGGGGAAGTCGGAAACGATGTTGGGCGACGCCGAGACCTACGCTA
>JAUHWE010000693.1 GCA_030424825.1 Verrucomicrobiia bacterium | reverse complement strand
CTGAGTTCAACTATCCCTACCAGTCTGCTCGCGAAGTGGTCAGAAGCTGCATCAGTGACTCCACCTTGGAAGACATGATTTTCTGTCCCCTGATGTACTATGGGAGCTCGACCGAAGACGATATGGACTTTGGCCAATTCGTGATCATGTTTAAGTCGATTTTCATGGAAGGATTTGCCCGACCTAAGGAGGGGATTCGCAATATCATTAAACTGCTGCTCCAGCGGTATAAGGAAGCTGGCGGTATCCGGAGGATGAAGACTGGGGTGGCCCAATTCAAGGTTGAGAACGGGAAAGTCGAACGACTCATCCTAGACAGCGGAGAGGAAGTCATGGCGGATATTGTTCTTTCGTCGGTGGGTCTGCCAGAGACCTATGCGCTTTGTTCTGATGACATCGAAAGCGAAACTACAGTAGAGGCGGGCCGACTTGCCTTTACGGAAACGATATCCCTATTCAAAAATCAACCTTCGAGTTTTGGATGGGGTGATGACACGATCGTCTTTTTCAATAGTCGGGAGCGATTCGCCTATCGGGAGGCCGTGGATCCGGTCGACCTTACTAGTGGTGTCATTTGCATTCCGAATAATTTCGACTACGAGGAAGGCAATCTGCCAGAAGGTATTGTAAGGGTGACTTGCCTTGCCAACTACGACACGTGGAAAGCGTATGCAGAAGATGAATATGCAACCGCGAAGGAAATGTGGCGGGTTCGTATCTGGAACGCGGCGAAAGGGTTTATGCCACCTCATTCTCTGGATTATTCCAAGGAGTGCATTGCGCACGACATGTTCACTCCAAAAACGGTGGAACACTACACGTGGAAACAGCGTGGGGCGATATATGGCGCGCCGCAAAAGACGAAGGACGGTACCACTCCCGTTTCAAATCTCTTCGTTTGCGGCACTGATCAGGGGTTTCTAGGGATTGTCGGAAGCATGCTCAGTGGAATCGCGATGGCGAACACCCATGCGTTGCGGTAGATTCTGATTGGGAAGTGGAGCGCGCTTATCCTATCGGTTCTCCGCCTTCAATATTTGATGTAAACCCAAACGACCAAGGCGGCCAGGGCCAGGAAGGCAAAGGCGAAGATGCCTAGGCAGCCCCGTCGAGCGTCTTTGACAGAGTCTCTTGTCTCGGGGCCGAGTTCATCGTAGATGTCGGAAACGGCTAATTTGGGATCCGGTTCATCGACGGGAAGCGCGCTGGCTTTCTCCACGATGGGCTCCTCAATCTGCGGCAGGCGGTTTGCGGGGATACTGCCTGCTGCCGAGGTCGAGTGCTCTCCCTGGGCCGCATCGATCTCGGCATCGAGCCAGATGAGGTGTTCCTCGATCAGGGCCCGTTGCTTCAGAAGTTCGTTGAGTCGTTTATCTTCCATTGTGTGGGAGTGCCTGTCTATTAATCGCTCAAGCGGGGAAGGCTCTTAAGCGATCTTACAAAAAAGCCCTCTCTCGCATAGCGAAAGAGGGCTAATTAAAATTGGTTGAGGCCGGTGTTAGGCTTCGACGGCTACTTTCCGGTGCGCTTTGTCGAATACGACGACTCCGTCCTTCAGGGCGAACAGCGTGTGGTCGCGTCCCATTCCCACGTTCAATCCAGGATGGAAACGTGTTCCGCGTTGGCGGACGATGATGTTGCCGGCGATGACCTGCTGGCCGCCAAACTTTTTCACTCCGAGTCGCTGAGAAGCGCTGTCGCGTCCGTTCTTACTGGTACCTTGTCCTTTTTTATGGGCCATTTGTAGAAATTCTCTCTTTGAGGATTAAGACTCGATTGAATCAATTTTGATTACGGAAAGCTCTTGGCGATGACCACGGCGGCGGTTGTAGCCTTTACGCTTCTTCTTTTTGAAGATCACGACCTTACGTCCACGCTTGTTCTCGAGGATGGTTGCTTTAACCATGGCTCCCTTTACAAAAGGAGCTCCGAGTTGAAAGCCTTCTCCTTCTCCAAGAGTAAGTACTTCGCTGATCTCGATTTTCGATCCGGTTTCAGTTTCGGGATAGCGATTTAGGATGAGAACGTCGCCTTCTTGAACCGTGTACTGCTTGCCCTGTGTTTGGATGGTTGCTTTCATTTGAAATAAAACCGCGTAATAAGGGCAGTTCTTCACTTTGAATCAATCTTTTTTCTGAATATTTTCGATCTATGCGAACGAATGGGGATGGCCCTGTAAATATAAAGCGAATCCAAGGCTACTTTAGCGACCCGAAAACGGTTGAGCATTACGTGCGATCGGTTGCGAACATCGGCTTGTGGGAGTCCGAAAGGGCAGTTTTTACGAAATGGCTCAATCGGGACAGCAAAATTTTGGATCTTGGGTGTGGAGCGGGTCGAATTACATTGGGTCTATGGAAACTGGGTTTTCCGTTTGTGGTGGGGGCGGATGTTTCCGAAGCGATGGTCTCTGAAGCTGCCAATATTGCGGACTGCCTCGGAGCGAAAATTGAATTTGGATGCGAGGACGCGACCCGGCTCTCCTACGAAGACGAATGTTTTGATGCAGTTCTTTTCGGGTTTAACGGATTGATGCAGATTCCGGGCAGGGATAAAAGGCGACAGGC
Source organism: Verrucomicrobiia bacterium (assembly GCA_030424825.1). Lineage (GTDB taxonomy): Bacteria > Verrucomicrobiota > Verrucomicrobiia > Opitutales > Opitutaceae > Pelagisphaera. The sequence continues at coordinate 305 of JAUHWE010000693.1, read as the reverse complement.
AATGAGTGAGATCCGACGGGTAGTGCGACCCGAGGGGCAGTTCGTTTTCACTACCCTTGATAGGGAGGATCCGCTATATCGTATAGTTTTTCGCGACAGTCGTAACTTCGATCACGATATCGAGAGAAATCCGAAATTGCTTGAGATGGGAGACCGGCACTTTGAGACGAAGCACGGAACGACCTTCATGCATGTGCCAAGACGCGAAGAGGTATTAGAAGATCTGAAGGCGACCGGATGGACCCCTTGTGAAGATCAAATGAGGAGCGAAATCTCTGATGAGTCCCGGAGCGTACTTGAATTCT
>JAUHWE010000692.1 GCA_030424825.1 Verrucomicrobiia bacterium | reverse complement strand
ATCCCCGGGGCAAGCCCCGAGGTATTTTAAGGTAGCGGGCGATCTCCGAGCGCCCACCCGATAGATACACCAATGGGCGCTCGGAGATCGCCCGCTACCAATGTCAGCAACCAAGCCACCGACAAGTCGGGGTCTGCGACAAGCTTCGAGGTATTTACCCGAAGGCCAATAAAACCGATTGTGAGTATCTGGAGATCGCCTCCCACCAGGCGACCAGCAACGACAGCACTTATCGTTTCACCACCCGCACACAGGTGCAGGCAGGAATATTTTCGACCGTTTTCAGCAGCTGAAGTTTGCCAGAATCGGCATTCACTTCAAAAAACACGATATTGTCTGAGTCTCGGTTTGCCACGACTAGGAGCCTCCCATCTTTATCCATAACAAAGTTTCGCGGGTGCTCGCCTCCCGAAGAAATACGCTCGATCAGCTCTAATGAGCCATCGGTCTCGTCGATCGCGTAGACGAAGATGCTGGCATGTCCTCGATTTGAGCCGTAGAGAAACCGATTGGAGGGATGGACCAATATTTCCGCTGTCGTATTGAGCCCCGAAAATCCATCAGGCAGCGTTTCAATGGAGGACTTTGGAGTCAATTGGCCTGCTTCCGCATCCCATTCGTAATGGGTCACCGTTCCGTCGAGCTCGTTGATCGCATAGAGCCAGCGGCCATTGCCATGAAATGCCAAATGGCGGGGTCCCGCCCCCGGAGACGTTTCGACGAAGGGGACCGATGCCGGCGTCAGCGCTCCAGTCTGGCCATCGAAGTTATAGACGTAGATTCGGTCCATTCCGAGATCGCAAACGAAAAGAAAGCGATTCGACGGGTCCGTATAGACGGAGTGGGCGTGCGGATTGTCCTGCCGCTCTGGATCTACCTGGGTTCCGTTTCCTTCTAGCGTCGCCGAGAACACTCTCTCTCCGATTACGCCATCATTTCCAATGGGAAATACCGTGATCACTGCATCGTTGTAGCTGGCCCCGATGAGCCACTTCTCCGACCGATCCAGATTGATGTGGCAAAGCCCCCCACCTGCGGCTTCCTGTTCATTGATGAATTCGAGCCCCACTGTGCGCTTGTTGATGCGAAATGAGCGCACCAAGCCGTTACTGCCCGTACCCAAAGCGATTGAATAAAGCATCGTTTCACTCCGGTTCAGCCGCAGAAATCCCGCCTTTTTCTGGCGACTCTCGAGTTCTGACGCACACAAATCCAAGGGAGCGAACGAGAATGTTTGAGAATAGATCCCATCATCCTGACCGGTTCCACTTGTACCGTAATAAGCGATGTATTTAGCTTGAGCTCCTGTATTCATTTTCGCCAAGCCATAGTTGTACCGTTGCAAAACGCAAGGCACGACTGAATCTCAAGCGGCAAACCAAAAGTAGAGGTTGTTGCCCTAATCTAGGATTTCGCGGACCTTCTTCGTATTGGCATGGGTTTCCCTGCTAAATTGTTTAGACACCTAGGCAAATTCCTCTCAGCCTACACAAATGAAAAGAACCGCTTTCGCACTCGCCGCTTCTTTTCTGGCAGCGCTGTTTTCCGTGTTTTCGCTGGCAAACCCCTTCAATCCCAAAACGATTCAAGCGGGTGACTTTGAAATCAAGGTCCAACGCCTTCCGCAAAACCCCATCGTTTCCTATGCGTCCTCCGAATCGCTAGGGACCAAAATAAACGGCCCTTCCTTGATTCGCGTTCCCGACTGGATCGAAAGGCCGCTCGGTGAGTACTACCTCTACTTTGCCCACCACGACGGCAAATACATTCGCCTTGCTTATGCCGACAGTATCCATGGACCTTGGACAATCCACGAATCGGGTACACTTCATGTCGACAACGCTCCCGCATTCATCGGGCATATCGCGTCGCCTGACGTTCACATTGCCCCGGACTCAAGGGAAATTCGTATGTATTTCCACGGCTCTCGGGAAAACGAAAACCAGAAAACCGCTCTCGCTGTTTCGAAAGACGGGCTGAATTTCAAAGCGTCCGAGAATGTAATCGGCTCCGCTTATTTCCGAGTTTTTCAGCACGGAGAATTCCATTACGCCATAGACGCTCATGGCTTCCTCAATCGTTCTCGGCATCACGATCGCGACTGGGTTATCGCCGACAAGGAACTCATTGCCCCCATCACCGTAGACGACCAATTCGGACGGCGAGAGGACGTGCGTATTCGCCATTCCGCCATTTGGGTGAAGAATGACACGCTTTTTCTTTTCTATACCCGGAAAGCGGATGCCCCTGAACGCATTCTTCTGTCTACGGTCGATCTCAAAGGGAAATGGACCGAATGGACCGCTAGCAAGCCTGTAGAAATCCTCCGCCCAGAAACCGAATACGAGGGTATCCAATACCCGGTAAAGCCATCTAAAAAAGGAGGTGGGATCCATGTCCAGCAACTACGCGATCCCGCTATTTTCCACGATGACGATGGGCGGTCTTACCTGATCTATTCGGTAGCCGGGGAAATGGGATTAGCCATTGCTAAGATCTCCATCTCTCCGGGCAAGATCGGATCCGAATAAGAGAGTGGTCAATAAGCCGGAATATATGAATCTCTGATGTAGGGGCGTCGCTTGCGGCGACCGCGTCGTAAAATGCCTCGGTTAGTTAAGCGATCGCCGCAAGCGACGCCCCTACAAAATAATCGAATCATCGGACACTCTCTAACTCTACTTTGCTAAATGTTGAATGATAGGTCAACGACCTCCGGTCGTGCCGCGTTTTTATGATCCTCTTGTGCGGCACGCCCGGAGGTCGTTGCCCTACCTAATGAGAATCGTTTGAAACAAAGCATCCCCGGGGCAAGCCCCGAGGTATTTTAAGGTAGCGGGCGATCTCCGAGCGCCCACCCAATAGATACACCAA
>JAUHWE010000691.1 GCA_030424825.1 Verrucomicrobiia bacterium | reverse complement strand
GGCCAATGTCAGAGAATCCCATGTCGTCCACCATGATGACAATGATGTTCGGGCGATCCGCTGGAGCCGCTATCGAGGTGATCGGAAGCAATACCAGTAAGCAAAGGCTTGATACGAGTATTGAAACGATGGGAATTGAGGGTGATGTACTTTTTGTTTTTCTACACATTTTGTTTAAGCATTTTGAATTCTGAATCGATTTTGAAATTGGTAGCGGGCGATCTCCGAGCGCCCATTTCAGGATCAATATGATGGGCGCTCGGAGATCGCCCGCTACCATTAAATGCTCAAATGCTTTTGTAGTTTCTGCCTTATCGTGAGTTGCTAATTTACCAGTCATCGGTTCTAAAGGGGTGGGCAGGTAGTCCTGCAGTGTTCATGAGATTGGGGGATGCGAGATTCGAGAAGGCGAATCGTACGGATTGGGGACTTGGCACTGACGGAGAGAAGACGGAAAGCGTATTTCCGTTTATCGTCGCGGACGCGGAGTGAAAAACTTTGTCCGAACCGGCGATCTCGAAGAAATTGGGGGCTTTCCCATCACGCGTAACGAGACCGCCCTTGGCGTGATCAAAGACCAAATACGCGCGGGTTTTGTCGAAACGCGCTTTTCTCAACTTGGGACCGGAGAATATCACGTCTTTCCCGTATTCATTGGCGAGGGCTAGCAATGCAAAGCGACGTCCCACTTCCCGCTTGTTTTTGGGGTGAATGTCCTCTTCGTTTCCGATGTCCATCGTGACGATCATTCCCGTATTAGGTACGGATTCGGTTTGAGCTTGGGCCTCGCGGAGAAAAGCGGCATTCTTCTCGCCGTAGTTGAACGGCGCGATTTGGGCGAAATAGAATGGGAACTTGTGGCTGAAGGCCGAGCGCCATTCACCGATCATGGTGGCGAACAATTCGTTGTATTTTTCCGGTCGCAATCGATTGCTCTCTCCCTGATACCAGATAACCCCTTTTATGCCGTAGTTGCGGAGTGGATGTATCATTCCATTATAAAGTCGTGTAGGGATTTTTTCGTCTGCTTTCTGGGGAAGGCGTACCGCTTGGTCGACCGCTTCAGTGTAACCCAGTTTTTTCAAGCCAGATTGCGGGGTCCAGGCTTCTGCTGACGTTCCTCCCCACGATGCGTCGATGATTCCGACCGGTACCCCTAGCTGCCGATGGAGCTCTGCGGCGAAGAAGTAGGCTGTCGACGAGAAATGGGGAATTGTATCCGGCGTGCAGGGTTTCCAGGCGCAATCGGAGGCAGGAATGCCATACATCACGATTCCTTCCTCGACATCGTCTAGAGGTTCCTGGCTGCTGTAGTTGCCTACCTGAAACAGTCGTATTTCGGGAAAGCTCGCGGCAGCGATTTCGGTATCCGAATCGCTGATTCCCGTGTAGGCATTCGATACGGCGGCCAAAGGCATTTCCATGTTGGATTGACCCGAACCAATCCAGACCTCTCCGAAAAGGATGTCCTCCAGCTCGATCGTGTTTTTGCCAATAATGGTGATCGAATGGCTCGAACCGGCGTCTTTGGTGGGAATCGCTACTTTCCAACTACCGGACCGATCCGCGCTCGTTTTGTAAACGCGTTTAAGCCAGTCGCCTCGTACCGTTATGGATTCGCCCGGGTCTGCCCATCCCCAAAGGTCTACTTGGGAGTTACGCTGAAGCACCATGCCGGAATCGAGAATCTTGGGAAGCTGGACGTCAGCGAATGCCGACGTGAGGGCAAAAGCGCAGGCGATTAAAAAAAGTGAATGCGGATATCGCTCCATCCTTGGGGTACACGTTTTCATTGATTCAAAAGGCATAGGTGTTTTCTTCGAAGATGAAAGGCTCAATAAAAGGAATGCGGCCCACGCTTTCCAATTGTGCTTAGCCTGCTTCGCTTGAAGCGGCCCAGATATTGATCCCGCTGTCGATCGCGTGCTGGTCGATCGCGGCAAGCTCCTCATCGGAGAAGGCCAAGTTTTGCAGTGCGGCTACGTTCTCCCGGATCTGGCTGGGTTTGCTTGCCCCGATCAACGCAGACGTAATGACAGGATTGCGCAAGGTCCAGGCGATTGCCATTTGAGAGAGGCTCTGTCCTCGCTTTTGGGCAATCGCAGCGAGGGCCCGAATCCTGTCGAGTTTGGAGGCATCCAGGAAGCCATCCTTGAAGGAATCCGCTCCACTCGCGGCACGAGAATCTTCGGGTACGCCGTTCAAGTACTTGTCCGTTAGCAGTCCCTGGGCGAGCGGGGAGAAGACGATCGCTCCCATGCCGGTATCTTCCATCGCCTCGATGACATCGCCTTCAATCCAGCGATTGAGTAGGGAGTAGGACGGCTGGTGAATGAGGCAAGGAGTCCCCAGTTGTTTCAAAATAGCCGCGGCTTCGCGGGTCTTGCGTGCGGAATAAGATGAGATCGCGGCGTATAGCGCTTTCCCCTGACGCACGGCGGAGTCAAGGGCGCCCATCGTCTCTTCAAGCGGGGTTTCGGGATCGAAGTTGTGGGAGTAGAAGATGTCCACGTAGTCGAGTTGAAGGCGACGCAAGCTGTCGTCGAGACTGGACAGCAGATATTTGCGGGATCCACTACGACCGTAAGGGCCCTCCCACATGCGGTATCCCGCCTTCGATGAAATAACGAGCTCGTTGCGGTATCCCGCTAGATCCTTCTTCAAGATCTGACCAAAATTGCTCTCAGCCGAACCGGGAGGCGGACCGTAGTTGTTGGCCAAATCGAAATGAGTGATGCCCATATCGAAAGCCGCCCGGCACATGGTCCGACCATTCTCAAAGACATCGACTCCGCCGAAGTTGTGCCAAAGGCCCAGGGACAAGCGCGGTAACTTAAGGCCACTGCGCCCACAACGTTCGTAGGGAATACGCGAA
>JAUHWE010000690.1 GCA_030424825.1 Verrucomicrobiia bacterium | reverse complement strand
ATCTTCTAGCGCTGCTATATTGGGGTAAATCTCGCGTAACCTTTTCTTGAGATTCTCAACATTAGTGAAGCGGGCAAAACGTTCAATTAACTCATCCGCATACAACCAAGGGCGAAGCATCCACAGTTCAGATACACTTTTCTGCTCTAGGATAGTCCTTAATCCCCCAGCATGATCACCGTCAGGATGAGTTACGATAACTGCATCGATCAAGAGAGGATCGTCATAGAACGCACTCAAATGATCAATGACCGAAGAGCCTGTTTCTTGAAAGCCACCGTCAACGATATGGATCCTTGTATCTCCCTCAATGGAATATCTTATCGGTATAGCATCACCACTCTTTGATGATTTGCCGACTGCTAAAAAATCAATTTCAAAATAGTCACTCACTCCTCAAGTCCTTTCTTAATACGTTTAGTTATGTATTCAGTTTGTTTTCTGTATGAAAAAGCCAAAACCAAAGCAAGTAGCAGCAGCGCAACGGGCATGCGTGCAGGAACAATCCATGGAAACTCTTTCTCGATAACACTATATAGGTAGATAACGACGATGGAAACCAGAGCGGAGAGCAGGGTTCGATACATGTTATTGACTTCGGAGAGAAGCTCGATTTTCGGATCCTTTCGGGATGCTGTAATAAAATCGCCGTAGTCGGAAAAGAAGATAAATTTTGTTTTTTTCAATAGGGGCTCGACAATTAACGATCCTAAACGACTGACCATAAGTCCGTAAAAATAGTAGACAAAAAGGCCAAGCAGCGTGTTGTCGATGATGACTTTATAATCTGTTGATGCGTCCAAGCATACTGCGAATAAAATGCCAGGTAATAGGTAATTGAAGATGTTGTATGACGAAATCTTCTCTATAATTTCTTTTATCATATTTTTTTACCCAACGTCGAGCTCAGTCGGCGCAGCTTGTCTGCGTTGACTGAAGCGCCTTGTTGGGCTGGTTTCTGTGGATCTGAATTCTGAGTAGATCGATCATTTCTTCAGGTCCATAAGTAATGTGGATGAAATAGTCTTCGAAATCGAATCTATCCCATTTGTCTTTTCGTTGAGAAGGGCTGCCTAGTCGGGAAATGATCGACTCTCTTCTCTCCGTGAATGTTAAGTTGTGAGGTAATTCTTCTTTGTATTCATGATGCTCATCTTTTCCTTCTGAGTAGAAGAACAGACTGGATAGTCTTTCAGAGCTTTCGTCGAAATAGATACAGAGACCATGTTCTTTATAGTCGTTGATAATTAGATCACCGTATAGGTCTTCCTCGCACGTTCCATTCATAGAATCAATGAATGAGGAAACTTCGGGTTCGGCTTTCTTTTTGCCGATCAGATCAACGATATTGTTCATTTCTATTTTTGTCCAACAGTCTTAATACGTCCTACTCAGTAAGAGGTATTGGGGTATTTTCTCCCATCGAGTAGGAGGTATTAGGGGGTTTTGGTCAAGTTAGTAGGAGGTATTACTGGGAAGAGTCCCCTCGAGTATGACATATTGCCGGATTTCCGGGCTTTTGTCACAGTCGGCCGCTTGGCCTGGGATGATTGCAGCAAAGCACGAATGTTGTTCCTACCGGGCTTACTTTCCTTCGGCGGCCCAGGCTTTCATTTGGGCGATGTTGCGTTTGAGGACATCTACCTGGTCGTCGGATTTAGAATCCAAATACATCGCCATGTCACTGTCGTACCGCGCTTCAGACTCGGGTCCTTGATCCCCTGTGGATTCAATCCACTTATCCAAGCGGCTTCGCATACGTTTGAGCTGCTTTCTGTGCTTTGGATCGTCTGCTAGGTTGTGAATCTCGAAAGGATCGTTTTGCAGGTCGTAAAGCTCTTCGCTCGGCCGCGCAGGCGCAAAGATACGGGCTTGCACTTTGTTGAGCGTGCCGGCCTCGTTCGCCGCGCGAAGGGCTTTGATGATCGTCTTCTGATCTTTGTAGCGGTTGGGCTGCATGTGCGGGCGATTGGGGAGGAAGTTTCGGATATACTTATAGCGATCGGTACGGACACACCTTATATACTCTACGGTTTCGTCGCAACGGTCACGGGCGGAATAGATGGCGGTTCGCTTTTTATAGCCATCACTTAGAATGTCTTTGGCCTGCATGTATCCAGGAATCTCTATACCCGCCAGTCCCATCGATAGGGCGGCGATATCGATATGCTCGACGAGATCGGTCCGCACCTGGCCAGACGACAGCCCAGGTCCCGCAATGACAAGGGGAACGTGGATACCTTCATCATAGAGAAACTGCTTGCCGCGAGCATGGCTAATTCCGTGATCAGTCATAAAGAGCACAACCGTGTTTTCCAGATCGCCCTCTTCTTTCAGTCGGGCAACGACCTCTCCGACAAAGTGGTCGGTCAGTCTCACCGAATCCAGATAGGCGGCCCAGTCCTCACGGAGCACGGGAAGGTCGGGATAGTAAGGCGGCAATGTCACATCGTCAGGATTCGTGACAGAGCCGAACTTCTTTTTCATCTGCTGGACGAACTTTCGCGTCGCTTCGATATCGCCACCGCGGTGCTTGCCGCCGGGCAGCTGAATTTGGGCAAAGAATGGCTGGCCCGGCTTGCGCTCGCTCCAGTCGGGACGGTCGTACATGTCCCGGTCCCACTCGAAATTGTAGTCGGTCTTGCCATTGTTCGACCGATCTTTGTTCGGCCACCCCGTTATCGCGGTGTAGTAGCCTGCCTCTTGAAAATATTCTGGAATGGGACGAATGCCATTCGGCAAATGGATCTTCAAATCGCCTCGGCCACTTCGATGGTGATGCGAGCCAATCGTGGTCTGGTACATTCCGGTAATGAACGCCGAGCGATTGGTCGAGCATACCGGAGCGGTCACAAAGGCTTGGGTGAACTTAATCCCCTCT
>JAUHWE010000689.1 GCA_030424825.1 Verrucomicrobiia bacterium | reverse complement strand
TGATTGTAGCAGTCTCTTATTTACGAGCACGCTTGCGAGCGGCAAATAGACCGATCAGGCCAAGACCGAGAAGGCTCAAGGTCGTGCCGGAATCAGGAACCGAGCTTCCACCACCCGTACGTGAAGAGGTGATTTGCCTAACAGTCGCTTGAACTCTCGCACCATGGTTGCCGAGCCCCCAGAAGATGCCTTCATTGAAATCTTCGTCCGACAAACTGATTCTGAACGTGCGGTCCGCAAGGGTAATGGTCGTAGGACCGTTCCAGCTCACGCGACCTTCTTGATAGAATCCCGCTATGCCAAAAGTGCTTCCCACCGTGCTACCGTTAACGGTACCGCTGGTTATTGGATTCGAGAAGTTGATCGTTGCCGAAATCGCCTGTGGAGCTCTGTCGTCAGAATTAACGGCGCCCTCAGTGGTCCAGATGTTGAAGAAGTTCAACGTGCGGCTTTGGCCGTCGTCCAACTGAAAAGCCGAATTAGCGAAGCTGCCGAGGACGGACGTGTTGATCACGAGTCCTGGGTCCGAGCTATTAGCAGAAACGGAAGATCCTGCACCGATTTGGTAGTCCTTCAGCAAAGCTGAAGCCATTGGAGAAGCGAGGGTGACCAGACCAAGTCCAATCAATCCACTGATGATGTTTTTTCTCATATTGTGTAATTATTTTAAGGTTATAATTTCCAGGAATTGGAATGCCAAGGGTTACTCACTCTCGACATCGCAACGTTTAGCAGTGCTCGCGCCAAACACTCCAAGAAGGAATATCACTAATTTGTAACCCGTTGAACATCTTTTACTTATACAACTCCTCAAATTCTATTAAGGGTTTCTTGCATTTTTTAAAATGTTAAGAAATCCGACGTTATATCCCTTACAATTCTGCTAAATCTTTTTAAGTCATTATTCTTCTAAGAGTTACAAGATTTACCTGTTTTGTTAAATTCCTTTACAATACGGGTGCTAAATATCGAGAAACCAAGGAAACACTCTACCCGCAAATTTCTCCATAGCTACTCATTTGATTCCACAAGAACCCGAATAGCTATTACTTCGAGTTCAATTCCCAAAAAGAGATCAGGAAAGTTTCGGAACCCAAAAAAGAGCTAGGCAAATCACCTAGCTCTTGGAAATACGGCGATTGTAGCAGTTTCTAGTTTGCCTCTTTGGACATGCCAAGGACGACAGAAGAGGCTTCATCTTGGGCCCAGTTAGTTTGGCCCCGACCTCCTTCATCTCCCGCACCTCAGTGACCCAATCTTCGCCCATGTCGAATGCAATGGCATTTTCTCCAGAAAAGCCCGAGTGGCGTCTAACCCACTCTCGTTTAGGCCCCCAAAGCGATGACAGGCGAGGTTTGGGGAGTCCGAGCGACCAAGCACCTATCGGGGTGAGGCAATACGGCGCCCAAATTCGAGTCTCCTTCGCGAACTGCCGATTTTTCGAAACGAAAACCTGTACGTTTATTATAGACACGGGTGGCGCCGGGTAACAGGGTTTCATGGATACGAGTCTCGTGCTCTCGCAACTCCTCTTAAGTTACGGATCTAGGCTTGCGAAAATGTCAATCGTTCCATTCTCGGCATCTGCAGGCCAAGAACCATCACATTCTGAGTAATTTGATTGAGCGTTCCGATCACCTCATAGGGACCGGACGCTGACGCAATAACTTCCAAACTCGGATGCCGATCGATAATGTCTTTTAGTATCCGTAGGGCAGAAGTATCCGTAGGGCAGAAGTATCCGTAGGGCAGACGAGGAGTTGTCGACAATGATCACGCTGAATTTGGGGTCACGACAACGTAGGCTACGTTTTTAAATTCAATCTTAACGCGCGACGGGCAGGCACGAACACTTCCATCGGGTCGCTCCAGTCGTGACGTGATTGGGATTCAACGAGATCAATTGATCAGTCATCTTCCGATTGCGGGCGTCCAAAACGTGAAGCCAAGTACCTTTACTCCAGGCCGCAGGCCTTCCGGGCGCGCTGATTGACCGATCTGGCGATTTCGCGAGCCTTCCCTGCTCCTCGAGCAAGTACTTGATCCACGTAATCTAGATTCTGCAAAAGCTCGCTTCTACGCTCTCGAGCTGGGCGAAAGTACTCCCAGTAGAGTTCGAACAAGCGCTTTTTAAGGTCCCCATAGCCATAGCCCCCTGCTTTCAGCTTTTCGACTTCTTCCTTATAAACTTCAGGCGAGGCCAGGTGCCTGATCAACTGGATCGCTCGGTTTTCTTCCGCATCCGGCTTGGGCTCGTCAGGGGTACGGCTGTCCATGACGATGCTCATCAATCGCTTTCGAGTCGGCTTCTCCTCTCCAAAAATCTCCACCGTATTGTTGTAGCTCTTGCTCATCTTCTGGCCATCGAGTCCCGGAATGACTTCAGCCCCCTCGCGAAACGTGGGCTCGGGGACGCGGAAGGTTTCTCCATAGGTTTGATTAAACTTTATGGCAAGATCACGCGTCACCTCGACGTGTTGTTTCTGGTCACGCCCGACTGGTACGCGGTCGGCGTCGTAAATGAGGATATCCGCTGCCATCAGGACCGGATAGGCAAAGAGCCCGTGATTCGCGGAGAGGCCCTTGGCGATCTTGTCCTTGTAGCTGTGGCAACGTTCCAGAAGGCCCATGGGGCAAATTGAGGAAAGTATCCAGGAAAGCTCTACGTGCTCCGGTACGTCGGATTGCTTAAACAACACCGCCTTCTCCGGATCCAAGCCGCACGCGAGAAAGTCGATTGCCACCTGACGCGTGTATTCACGCCGCAAGTTCGCATCGTAAAGCGAGGTCATGGAATGGTAGTCCGCGATGAAATAAAACGCGTCCCCTTGATCCTGAAGCTCGATCGACGGCTTCATCATCCCAAAGTAGTTCCCCACATG
>JAUHWE010000688.1 GCA_030424825.1 Verrucomicrobiia bacterium | reverse complement strand
AGATATCCGTAGAGTCTACCATTTCAATCTGCCTAAAACGCTCGAGAACTACTCACAGGAGATTGGCCGCGCCGGCCGAGATGGTCAGCCTTCCCATTGCGAAATTCTCGGTTCCGAAGAAGATCTGGTCGTTTTGGAAAATTTCATTTACGGTGATACTCCCACCGAAGAAAGCATTGGCGCATTCGCAGAGTTCATCCTCTCCCAAAATACGGAGTTCGACATATCCCTTTATCACCTATCGCAATTAACGGATATCCGCCCACTCGTCCTCAGTACATTGCTTACTTATTTAGAGCTGGATGGAATCATCCAATTCACCGCTCCTTTTTATAGCGAGTACAAGTTCAAGTACCTCGTTCCTCGAACCGAAATTCTGGAGAAATTCGACTCGGCTCGCCAGAGGTTTCTAGACGATCTATTCAGCCAATCCGCCAAGAAACAAACATGGAGCTATATCAATCTGGATACGGCAGCAGCGAATATCGGCGAAGACCGAAACCGAATTGTTAAAGCATTCAACTACTTGGAAGAAACTGGGAAACTGGAAGTTGGGGTGACCGGATTGCGTCAAGGACTGAGATTGCTCCAACGACCCGAGCAGGAAGGTGTCGTCAAAACCTTATCCGAAAAAGTCCTTCGCAATGAAACCCGCAATATTGAACGCACACAGCAGGTCATCGAGCTCCTCAACATCAAATCGTGCAAAACCCGGGCAATTCTCGACTACTTCGGAGAGGATCTAGGCCAAGACTGCGGCCATTGCAGCTTTTGCCAAACAGGGAAGACCGGTTCGATCCGCACCCTCGAGCACGCTCTTAGCGAGGACAAGCAAGCGAGAATCAACCAATTTCTCGAGCAACGACCCATCGGCTCGAAATCATCCCGAGAAAACACACGATTCCTCTGCGGAATAGCGTCTCCCCAGCTTAGCCGTAGTCGCCTAACCAAGAATCCTCTCTTCGGGGCGCTTGACCAAACCCCTTTCCACACCGTTTTAAAAGCGCTGGAAGAAAGCGCATAACGGGATTCTATCGGCAATTTGGTAAAATCTCAATTTGTTGCTTTTCAGGTAGGGCAACGACCTCCGGGCGTGCCGCATAAGAAGATCTCAATAACGCGGCACGCCCGGAGGGCATTGCCCTACCATTCCCAGCTCCTTCAATCCCCGTAAAGGCGAGAACCACAAATTTTCCTGATTTGCCGTTGCTGAAATTCATTGAGCCGCCTACCCCTTCACCGTGTCATTCGAATCGCTAAAACTACACGACTCCCTACTTCACTCAATCGAGAAGCTGGGCCACACGATCGCCACGCCCATTCAGGACAAAGCGATCCCGCTCGTGCTGCAAGGGGTAGATGTTATCGCAGCCGCCCAGACGGGATCTGGGAAGACCGCTGCCTACGTTCTCCCCATTTTGCAGCGCTTCGCGGATCTCGCTCCGTCGGATTCACCTGAACGCAGTCTGATATTGGTCCCGACAAGGGAGCTTGCCGACCAAGTCGGCACAGCCATCGGCGCCTACAGCGAATCCATGCCGCGGAAGCCTCGGGTCCTAATTGCCTTTGGAGGCGTTGACATCGATCCCCAAATCGAGACCGCCCACGCAGGCGTTGACATCATCGTCGCGACACCCGGGCGTTTAATCGATCTCGTAGATCGCCAGGTCATCGATCTTTCCGATATCAAGCTGCTCGTCCTCGATGAAGCCGACCGATTGCTCGCCCTCGGATTCGCAGATGAGCTCAACGCCATTTTCCGACACCTTCCTGAAAAACGGCAGAATCTGCTGTTCTCGGCAACCTTTCCGGAAGCCGTATTGGAAATTTCGGATACGCTTCTAAATAAACCCGAAAAGATCCAGCTAGAGTTCGAATCAAAGCCAGGGGAAAATATCCTGCAACGAGCGATCGAAGTGGAACGTGGGGAACGAACCGCATTGCTGCGCCACCTGCTAAAAGCCGAAAACTGGACCCGCGTGCTCGTCTTCGTGGCCACAAAGCGAAGAGCCGCTAACGTCACGACCAAACTCTCCAAACATGGAATCCGAGCCACCGTGCTGCACGGTGATCTGAAGCAAGATCGGCGCACCCGCGCTTTGGAAAATTTTAAAGCGGGCAAAACCCAAGTCCTGATGGCTACCGACCTGGCTGCTCGTGGAATCGACATCATAGACCTTCCTTGCGTGGTGAACTACGACCTTCCTCGCTCCCCCACTGACTACGTTCATCGAATTGGCCGGACCGGTCGCGCGGGAGCGTCAGGTGTCGCTATCAGTTTCGTCAGTGCCGAGGACCATCAGCATTTTCAGCTGATCGAGAAACGGCACGAACTTAACATTGAAAGAGAGCGGATTGAAGGATTCGTCCCCGTTGAGTGGAATCCCGATTCAATCCCCTCCTCCAGTGCCCCCGTAAAGGGAAAACGAAAGAGCAAAAAAGACAAATCCCGCGAAGCTGCCGAGCGAAAGTCGCGAAGCCGAGCGAGCGACAAGCCGGAACCCAATTCCCCTCAACCCCCAAAGCCGAAACCGATCGAAGAAGTTTCCAAAGAGCAGTTTTCAATCGCACCCATCGAAGAGGTCGCCGAAAAAGCGGCCACCGAAAAACCCGTCAAACTCCCTGAGCAAGCAACGGAACCGGTCGCGTCTTCTGAGAATAACGAACCCGAACCAATCGCCAAACGCCAACCAGAACCAACCGTATCCGATCCCTGGGCCCAGGCCTTGAAAAAAATCCGGGAAAAGGACTGAAATCGGTAGGGGCGTCGCTTGCGGCGACCGCAGAAGGGGCGAAAACGGTAACCAACGCGGTCGCCGCAAGCGACGCCCCTACAACCAGGCACTGATCTAAAATTTCCTCGCGTAGGGCCAGCGCTCGCGCTGT
>JAUHWE010000687.1 GCA_030424825.1 Verrucomicrobiia bacterium | reverse complement strand
CGATGAGGCTAAAATTATCGCCTCCCGTGTAGTTTTCGAAGGTATCTACGGCATTGTTAACGTCCACTGCGTCAAGAAGCTCAAGGCTAAAGCCTGATTCTTCAGAATCGATACTAGCACCCAAAACCAGACTCGTTTCACCACTAACATTGCTAAAAAAGTCGGTCCAACCGACAATGTGACCAGTTGCAAGGGTTGTATAGCCCATGCCTCCATAAAACTGTTCAGAAAGAGTCATGTCGACAGCGTAATAACTGTTATCAATCGGAATTCCACCGGGATTGAGTTCATTTTTAATGAGGCCATTGGTAACGGCATCTTCCCAAGTCGGTTGATCGGGATAGGTTGTCTTGTATTCACAGCGCATACCCAAGCAAAGATTGGCCCTACTGTGGGTAAATGCCGTTTCTGCATCGAGTTCGATTTCGGAGCGACCCGTCGCTAGATAGGTCATCGGCTCGAGTGCTCCACCATTTATGTATACTCTTAGCCTTTGATTTTGAGCGGCGTTACTGCTGTCGTAAACAACATGTACATGATACCAGCCCAAATTAGTTATGACCGAGTTGGTCGTCTCGGCATCGACCCGACTCGTTTCAGATTGAAGTGCTGTTGGATAGGTCAGGTCGGCATCTCTTAAATTAACTGCTAATTTACCCTGAGATGTGATGCGAATTGCAGCCTCAGTGAGTTGATAAATGTTAACTCCAGGGCTGAAAAACCAAGTTGGAGCGGAAGCACTTATCAACGTCATTTCAGGTTTTGCTGAGAAGGCATCTTCTTCAACAAATACGTAAGTGGAGTAACTCCACTGCTTTGCACTTCCACCATTTGAAATTTCAAAACCAGAACCGCTGCGTTCGGCATAGAAAAGTGAATCGCCGGCAGGATCAACAAGACCCGGAAAACTCGCATAACCAGTCATTAAAGCTGGGACGTTTTCTGGAGAGGTAATGCCTCCGGATTGATTGCCTAAATCCGGTGTTGGATTGGGATCGGGCTCAGGAAGGCCAGGATCTAACAAGCTCGCTCTATTCGAGACCGATGAAATTTCTGTATTTGAACAGTTTTGGAAGGATATAAGGAGGACACCAAACAGTGCGACCAATAATGTTGGAAACATTTTACTGATATTCATACCCTTGCATTCTCCCCACGAATGATCCATTCCCCTTCTAATAGTCTACTAAATCTCGAAATTGATCGCCTCAATTTCGGGGTCAAAAGTAGGGAGTTCTCAGTTTAATACAAAGTCCTGACAAACTTTTAGACATTTAAAATTTATAAGAAAGTCCAAATGAAAGCTGCCAGTTCTCAGAATCAAATTCAGAATCTCCAGTGGTCTCTTGGAGGGTCGCTGTTTCATCGACAAAGTAGATGGTCGAAGTCTTGTCGGCGACGATGGACTGCCTAGATATTCGAAAATAAACCCTTGAGTTTCTGCTCCATTGGACAAGGGTTTCGACACCTAGATCGAGAACGGCTCCAAGGCTCAATTCAGCGTCGCCAAAAGCCCCTGTAGTAACACTAGCACCGTGATAGTAAGCGAGAGCCCCTATGGACCACTTGCTTCCTAGAGCACTCTCAAATGCGGGCTATCGCACGGGACAAATCGGCAAGTACCACGTAGCGCCAGAAGAGGTTTACCGATTCGACACCTACCTCAAAGGCGACTCCCGGAATGCGAAGCAAATGGCCTCCGTCGCGAAAGACTTCATCACAGCGGATGACGAGAAACCATTTTTCCTCTATTTCGCTACTTCCGATCCCCATCGTGGGGGTGGAGACGACGCGTCCTATCCCGGAAAACACAAACCAAATTTCTTCGGGAACCTACCGAACAAGGCCGCTTACGAAGGTGTTGACGAAGTCTTTTTCGATCCCAACAAGATTCCCGTTCCTCCGTTTCTCCCCGACACGCCCGAATCGCGCAGCGAACTCGCCCACTACTACCAAAGCTGTGCCCGTATCGACCAAGGCGTCGCTGAGCTAATCAAGATACTAAAAGAATCGGATCTCTATGATAAGACCCTGATCGTTTTCACCTCGGATCATGGCATGGCGTTTGCCGGAGCTAAGACCACCGTTTTTGAAGCCGGTCTGCATGTCCCCTTCATCGTTCGCAACCCATACGAGAAAAAGCGAGGCATTGAATCCGATGCGATGATCAGCCACGCCGACATCGCACCGTCACTAGTGGATTTCGCCCAGGCCCTCGATCGCGAGAAAAACCAACCCAAGAACTTCGTGGAGGCAAACGCGTATTGGAAAGGCAAAGACTATGTGGCCAAGGACAATCGCGGACATCGCCCCTACACTAGCTACCATGGCGATTCCTGGATTCCCATTCTAGGAAAGAAAAACGCAACCCATCACAAAACGATGTTCGCCTCCCACACTTTTCACGAAATTACCATGTACTATCCCATGCGTGCTGTATGGGATGGCAAATACAAACTCATCTGGAACATCGCCTCAGGGCTTCCTTATCCTTTCGCTAGCGACCTTTGGGCCTCCTCCACTTGGCAGGCACAACTCGAAAAAGGAGAAGACGCTCTCTACGGCTACATGAATGTCGGCTCTTACGTGGATCGACCCGCATTCGAGCTCTACAACGTCACCGAGAATCGCTACGAAGAAGTGAATCTCGCGAGCAACCCCGAATACTCCAACATCCTCGAATCGATGAAAGCCAAATTGAAAGCATTTCAGCAAGCGACCAACGACCCTTGGATCAGCAAGTGGGAATACGAGTAGCCTCCCGGTAGAAGCGATGCCGGAGAAACCAGGCAGATGCGCACAGCGCAAGCACTGAATCTACTTCATTATCGAGCCAACGTAGTGCTGGCTCGCACCCTGCCGCGTATGACGATCGCTAGAAGAGCTCAG
>JAUHWE010000686.1 GCA_030424825.1 Verrucomicrobiia bacterium | reverse complement strand
CGAGCTATTGCTGAGCAAAGCGGGATTCCCTAATGCCTTTTATGGTGTTTCGCTTGTTAGTCTCACGAATATTGATACGCCTTATGTCTTCCTGCAATATGGCGTGCCAAGGATTTTCAATGACACGATCATTCCGGGAGAACGCCTGCTTTTCCAAACGAACTTGCAGGGATCACCCAATGTGGAAGGCGTACCTTGGGCCAATCTTGACGGGGTGTTGAATCTCGATGGCGTGATAACGGCTTCAGGCTTTGCCAGTGACGTAAGAGCAGACAGTTTTAACGCCCTCACTTTCGGCCTCGAAGTTTATCCAGGCTTGAAGGAATTGCTGGAAGAAAATCCGAGATTCCTTCTCGAGATCAGCGAGGATGTGTTGGAGTCACTGCAATTCGATTTCTACATTTTTGCAGCGGCAACCCCACTGACGACAGAAGAGTTTATCGAGTTCCAGAAAAGCCGAGCGGCCGATCTTAGAAGCATGATTCTGGAGGATGAATCAGCTCCGCAACAGCTGGTAGTGGCGGCTGGAGATGCCCAAAGCTTTGAGGAATTCTACCTCCAGGCACTGGTTGCCGCAGGCGTTCTCCGGTACGAGGACGTCCCCCCGAGCGCTCGTATCGTTTCTGATATCAATAGCGATTTAGCGGTCATGGTCGCTGGATTATTGGCTCAGGAAGATGGCAGTGAAATTATTGACAATACCACGGATGAGCTGGCGACCTTCTTCGAACAGATTCGTCTTTGGGGTTCGGCCATTCCAGACGGAAGTGAATACGATTTGGGACTTGAGCATGAAACGCATTTTGAAGCCTTCAGAATACGGGTTAAAGTACCGTCGGATTTCTTCTTCTTCCTCGGAGACTTTATTGATGACGAAGTCGGTCCGGGGGCGCTGGACCCTGCGCTGCGAGAATTGCTGGATGGATTAGGGGGGACGTCACCGGGAGTAATGATCCAAGGGCCATCTGGATTTGACGATGCCGCTAACTTTGTGCCGGGTGGCACACGATTGCCTTACCATATTGGCTTCGCCAATCCTACGAATGGAGAACCGGTGCGTGAAATCCGCGTCGTCCAGGAGATTGATCCGGATCTAGATGTACGGTCCTTCCAGCTCGGTTCCGTCCGTTTTGGAGATCTTAATTTGGGAATTCCACAAGGCAGAGGAGCCTATTCGGCCGAGTTTGACCTGACTTCTGAACGTGGCTACGTCCTCCAAATGTCAGGGGGCGTCGATATTGTGACCGGCATCGCAACGTGGGTATTCCGCGCGATCGACAAAGATACAGGACTGGTTGTGGATTTGCCTGGTGTAGGGCTGCTTCGAGCCGGTGAGACGGGCGAAGTAAATTACTCAATACGTTCCAATCCTGATTCCGCAACGGGATCCGATCTGGATGCCCAGGCTCGAGTGATTTTCGGATCAGATGCTCCTATCGACACGAATCTGATATCCGCCACGCTCGACAATTTCGCGCCGGTTTCTGAACTTACCGTTGAAGCGCGTGACAACAACAGCTATCTTCTGAATTGGACAGCGACGGAAGATATCGGAGGGTCGGGACTGCGTGAGTTTACCGTTTATGCCTCCTTGGATGGACGGAATTATTCGGTTATCGCGCTTCGCACCACGGATACGAGTTTTACCTATGTATCTGCAAGTGGCCTAACCCCTCAATTTATTGTCCTAGCTGCGGATAATGCTGGCAATCTGGAAGCCCCTCCTGCCGGAATCAATATCTCGCTGTTTCCGCCTTCGATCAACCTTGGTTCGTTGCCTCTCGTAGTGCCGTTTGACTTACAGCCTAAGCCGATTATCGATCCGCCTGATGTCCCTGCCGTAAATCCGCTATTTAATACTGCACTGGCAGGGGTTCCCGGATTGCTGCCTAACCTGCGACTACCGGGCTTCGATCGCGTTTTCAATCCATTCTCGGCATCGGCATTTGCTCGCGGTATCGAGGGTTCTGGCGCAGGAGTCGGCGTGGTGGGCATCGCGGTCGCGGATGATGGAACCGTTTTCGCAACCGGCGGCCCGGGACGGAATCAGCTGTTCAGAATCGGAGTGGGGGGCGTGACCGCCGCGACACCGTTTGCGACGTTTGAAACTCCCGTATACGCTCTTGAATTTGACCGGGATGGGGAGCTTTGGGCAACAACCGGGGGAGGATCGTTGATTCAAATAGATCCCAGCACAGGAACTGAGGTGGCGAGTTACGGAATTGGAGTTACCCTAGGTCTCGCGGCGGATCAATCGTCTTCAAAGCTTTATGTAGCCACCGCGGACGGGGTCCTAGTCTTTGACACGACCACTCGATTGTTTGCTTCGTATTCAGAGTCTCTGGTTGAAGGCTTGGCGGTCGCTCCGGACGGTACCCTTTGGGGAGTGGAATGGCCGGGAGACGCTGGGGAGTCCCGACGTTTGGTGACCTTTGACGACAAGGGTAGGGCTTCTGTAGTTGCGGATCTTGATTCCCAGGCTCTAGCGCTTGCCTTTGGTCGATCCGGAACGCGTTTGGCGGGGCTACTGTTTGTTTCTACAACAAGTGGAGAATTGTTCATGCTCGACGTCGTTTCACTTGAGTCCGTGACCCTGGCGACAGGGGGGGCTCGAGGAGCGTTTTTGGATGCCGGACCCGATGGGCGACTCTTTGTCGGTGGCGGAGATGGCGTCGATGTCGTTTTCGTGGCGAAAGCCCCTGAGGTCTTGGGAAGCAATCCCGTAGATCAAGGTGGCGTTCCCGCAGGTACCAATCGAGCGACCATCACGTTTGATGCTTCGATGTTTCGAGTGGGTGTATCGGATATCCGCTCTGTAACCAACACCGCCAACTATCAGATTATCGACATGGCGACGGGAGAGACCGTTCCGATTGGAGCAGCACTATATGAG
>JAUHWE010000685.1 GCA_030424825.1 Verrucomicrobiia bacterium | reverse complement strand
CGCACGGGTACTCCTCAAATCTATTCCATGCTCTGTGACACCGGGGGTCTCCTGCAACTGACCGATCGAGACGATCTGAATGAGTGGTCGATACATCCCTCTCATGATGGTCGTTTCGTTTACTTCACAGCTGGAGCCGCCGCTTGGAGAGTGGATACTGAATCCCTGAAAGAGGAAAAACTCCTGGAATACGGCAGCTCGAATATTCGTGAAAAGGGAATGGTTGGAGCGGCGATGGGAACGACGACTTTGAGTCGCGATGATCGTTGGTGGGCTACGCCTGTAAAGACCGGTGTAATGGCGCGGCTTTACATCATCGACACACAGTCTGGGAAATCGGAGGTCATTCTTGAACGGGACACTATCGGACATCCTCAGTTTAATCCTGATGACGTGACCTGGCTGCGTTATGCCGGACCTTACCATTCCCGAATATGGACCATTCGAAGAGATGGATCAGATAACAAGCTGGTTTATGAACGCGATCAGCAACAGAAAGAATGGATCGTACATGAAACCTGGCGTCCTGGGACGATGGAAATTCTCACTGCGAACTGGCCCCATGGCGTGATTGGTATCGATGTCGAAACAGGCGCTGTAAGAAATATCATTCGAATGAATGCCTGGCATCCGATGATAGATCGGACGGGGCGAATAATGGTGACCGACACCAGAGATCCCGACATCGGATTGCAGCTTTTCAACGTTCATTGTGATGATAACGAACCCCAGCTGATTTGCATGCCTGGTTCTTCAAACGCAGGAGATCATTGGTCCACACACCACTGCCCATACGATGATGGTCCGGTGAAAGTATATGCGCCACAACATACGCATCCCCATCCTAATTTTTCACCCGACGGACGAAAGATTGTATTCACCTCGGATCGGACAGGGTTTGCTCAAATCTATGAAGTTGAGTTGCATGAAGACATGTGTAGTTAGGTGTAGAGAGTGTGGGTAATTAAGAATATTTAAACAAAAGGAAAGACCAATCCTATGATAGACATGAGAATTATTTCATCATTGGTTAGTTTGGTGGTGACGATAACGGTTAGCTTCGGACAGAATGATGCGTGGGAGTATGACCGGACTGCAGATGCGGGAGCGCTTCCTGAAGTTCCAGAAGGGTTTGAGATTTCGTTTTTTGCGCGTGAACCGTTGGTCCGACAACCCTGCTCCATGGCCTTCGACGCCAAAGGACGCTTATGCGTTGGAATGGGACCGCAGTATCGCAGTCCTGATCCGGACACACCAGGGGACAGCGTTGTGCTGGTATTGGATCAGGATGGGAATGGGCGAGCGGATGAAACCAGAGTCTTTGCGACGGGTTTCAATTGCATTCAGGGTCTTGCGTGGCACGGGGACGAATTGTGGGTAGCCAACGCTCCGGATCTGACCGTGGTGAGAGATCTGGACGGTGACGATGTGGCGGATGAATACATTCGCCTTTATACAGATCTAGGAAACCTGGAACACGGTTTGCACGGCTTGACCTGGGCTCCCGATGGCCGACTCTACATGAGCAAAGGTAACTCGAAAGGACTGAACCAGCCCGGACGATATGCGCCCAAAGCCTTTCGTGATCTTTGGGGAATGAGCGCTCCTGCCAATACTCCTGACTTCCCTGATCCGGTCCGATTTACGGCGCAAAATTACCAAAAGAACTATCATGATCCGCGAGACGATTGGGGACGCGAGGGCGGGACTCTGAGGTGCGAGGCTGACGGGAGTCATCTGGAATATCCCCTTAAAGACCCGGCTCATGTGGCTTTGGTCATAGAAACCCGCTTCGACCGCGATCTCAGCAATGCTTTTCTCCGTGGTGTGCAACAACTTCTGCGCCACCTCGACCCGCAATTTGTGCAGGTACTCGCTCGGCGACATCCGCAGGAGCTGGCGAAAGCGGAAGTTGAACTGAGTACGCGAAAGGCGGGCCATGCCCGCCATCTCCTCCATGGACAGGTCCGACTGGAAATTTTTCTCGATATAGGCGATTACCGGGGCGAGCTCGCGAAAGTAGGCCTCCCGGTCCGACGGCGATTCAACCGGGTACATCACCCCCATAGTGCCTTGAACTCGCCCCTTTTCATCGCGAAGCGGCGTCTTGGTAGAGACGTACCATTTCGGAAATCCGTCTACATGGGGCACCAGCCAAACCTCGTTGGGAATAATGACCCCGCCGTCCATTACTCTCTGATCCTCGGTGTGGTAGGCCTCCGCCAAGGTTGGCGGCTGGAAATCAAGGTCGGTCTTGCCAACGATTTCCTCCAAGGAATGCAGATCGAATATATTCCTCAGAACCAGTTGATTGACATAGACATAGCGATGCTCCCGGTCCTTGGCGTGGAAGTAGGCAGTGGGATGATGCTCGAAAAGCTCGAAGAAGGAAGCCAGCACGGGCGAGGTCCTTAAGCTCCAACAGTCGACTTCTTTACTTGGCGAATTCCGCATCGAAGACAAGCCTTAGCATTTTGGTACGAAAAGACAATCGCTCGATCTAATCCCATCCGCAAGAAGTGATGATCAAATGGCGCTGGCTCAGATCCGAGCAGCACAAGACGGCCAATGCCTTGCGACAAGCATGTCGAATGGCATTGACCAACGCCGCGACCTCGGATTCTGAGACGCCTCCCCTCGTTCAACTGGGCTGAAAGGGGCTGCAGTAGCGTTGGTTGCCGCCACACGGGCAACCTATAGCGGTTTTCGCTTAGCCGGACGCCAACGGTACGGCGGCATCGCCGAGGCCGCCGCAGAGCCCATCGACACGCTAGCTCAACCAAATGCGGCTAACCAACTGAAAACTGCTCTAGCATGGGTCAAGAGACCTGCTGAAGGAACGGGCCCATGCAACCGCCCCCTTCCAGAACGCGGACTCGCCGATCCTCCCCGAC
>JAUHWE010000684.1 GCA_030424825.1 Verrucomicrobiia bacterium | reverse complement strand
CGAACGAAGACGCTCTGATCACGAATTTCCTGAAGCACTGCCACTATGAAACGCGAAAACGGAAATCTTTACCCGAAAGGCTTCAATGCTTAGGTTGACGCCTATGGTCGCCGACCCGCCAATTGAGACGAATGTCGCCTCAGCGAGACGACCTACAATAGAATAATCCAATGAATATGGGGCTGAATACGACTTATTAGACACTCTCTTAGATAGCGCAAAAACGGACCAACAAAAAGCAGCGATTCCATTATCCGATAAACCCGCTGATCGCCCTATACAGCTGGAATGCCCCCACTGAGGTCATCGCCATCGCTGAAATCCAAAGAAAGAAGATCCAGCTACCCCGAGGCCTCAGCTGGGCATGGGTCTGGAAATAGAGGAAATACAGTGCGGCGAAGCTGATGATCGGCAGCATCAGGGCCTGGGCAATGGCTCCGATCGCGATCAAGGTGACCGGCTTGCTAAAGGAGAGATAGAAAATGCAAAACAGAGCGGGAAGGATAACGCAGGCAATCCGCACTGCCTTTCGCCTCTGCTCATCTGTATTCAACTTAATTATACCCAACAAATTAAAGAAATCCGTTCCCAATCGACTATTCGATGCCGTGGCAATGAATACAGTCGAATACATCACCGCAAACGCTCCTACGATGAATATCCACAACCCAACGTCGCCAAAGGAAGTGCTGTAGAGATTTGATAGATTGACCATCAAGTTCTCATTGTGGACTTCTATACTCCTACCATTAAGCACCGCAGCGCCAAGCAAGTAGAACGCCACCGTCGCTCCCGTGTAGATAACCAGCGACAAAAGCGCGTCGTATTTCATCACGCGTATCCACCCTTTGGCTCGTTCAATCCACGCTTCGGTTCCATCGTCGGGACCCACATTTCTGCCGTATCCTTTTTCCAGGCACCAATAGGGATAGACGATCAGCTCCGACGCGCCCACCCCAATTACTCCAAAAGCGGCGAAGGCGATGGTAAAATCGGCTGGCAAGTGAAAACTGAGCCCCTCGGAAATTTGAGCTCCGGTTATTCCATATTCGGTCCAGTAAAGCGAAAACACTGCGAATACGGTGAACACCGTGAACGAGGCTACCATGATCGATGAGAAGTTCTGGATAAACTTGTATTGCCCCACATAGAGCAAGATCGCGCAGGATCCCGTTATCAGAATCGCCAGAACCGTATGCGACAGTTCCGAGCCCGCCAGGCCGAAAACCTGGGCTATGCCACCCACCATTCCCGAAAGCTGAAAAAAGATGGCGATCCACATCAGCGACCAGAGCCAAACCAGCCAGGAAACGATCAGCTTCGGACCCGGCACCGAATTCAAAGCCTCCAACGTCGTTTTCCGTTTTGAGATCGCGTAACGGCCCAGTTCAAGCTGCACAAAAACTTTTATAATACAGCCAAGGATAATGAACCACAGCATGATGAAACCGACATCCGCCCCGAGCTTCGTGGTCACAATCAGCTCTCCCGAGCCGACGATGTTGGCTGAAATGATCAATCCAGGACCCAGTTGTCTGCGAATTCCAGCCCAGGTTTTCGGGGCATCAGCTACATCTGTCATGAGGGGGGATGAGATAAAAAGACGAGGTTCGACCGGGATAAAAGCGACATTCTCTTAGCCCGTCTACGTTATTCTCGCGATCCTCTCCAACTAGCTGCTCTGGTTCAGCGAGCACCACCCATCTGGAAGGCACCTCAAACAGATCTTTAACCCTGCACACTCAACCCATTAAAAAGGATCTACCCGTCCAGAAGAATACAAAAGGGAGACCATTCCCAACCAATACCAAAAATCTAGCCATACGAAGATGGGATCCCTGCGCTATTAGCTATAAACGTTTATGTCTAAAAGCGCATTCATTACCCTCAGCGCCATTCTGCCGCTTCAATGTAGCCTTGTAGCCGACGCAAGGATTCCCAATATTTAACCCCAATGTCTAAAAAGCGCCCCAACATCATTCTCATCATAACGGATCAGCAGCGGTACGATACGATCGCGGCCCTTGGCTACCCTCACCTCAACACGCCGCATACTGACCGACTAGTCAAAGAGGGCGTCGCCTTTGAGCAGTGCCATGTGACTTCTCCCTCTTGCGGTCCCTCCAGAGCAAGCCTCTTTACCGGGTATTTTCCCCACAATTCTGGAGCATTGAAAAACAATGACGCCTGGCCGCGCACATGGGTACAGGACCTGCGCGACAGCGGATATTATTGTGTGAATATCGGCAAGATGCACGCCGATCCGTACAACGAGAATCACGGATTCCATGAGCGATTCGTCGTCGAAAACAAACAGCGGCGCGAATCTGAGCTCATGTGGAAAAAGAATCCCCACATTTTCGAAGACGAATGGGACAAGGCCCTTGATCTACGCGGCTTCGACCGTCCGGAAAAACCTTTCTACAAGGACTGGCCTGACGTAAAAGAACGCCAAGGCGCTTACGAATGGAAGCTTCCTGACGATCTTCATCCCGATGTCTTCATTGGCGATCTGGCTCTTCGCTGGATCAACAAATCCCCTTGGGGCACCGATCAATCAAAGCTCATGCAATGGATCGAAGAGGACAAGCGCCCTTCGCTGGACGACGAGCCGCTTTTTCTGGAAATTGGCTTCCCCGGTCCTCATCCGCCGTTCGACCCGATCGAACGCTACACCAAAGAGTACTTGGAGAAAGACTTGCCCATGCTTCCCGTGACCCAGGAGGAAATGGATGCCCAGCCCGAGACCCTTCACTCCTTTCGCAAACGACTAACTCAGCGCTTCGCCGATTCCATCGCCTTCGACCCCAACGCCTCCGAAG
The DNA here is from genome assembly GCA_030424825.1 of Verrucomicrobiia bacterium. GTDB lineage: Bacteria > Verrucomicrobiota > Verrucomicrobiia > Opitutales > Opitutaceae > Pelagisphaera. The sequence continues at coordinate 74 of JAUHWE010000684.1, read as the reverse complement.
CATCGCGAAAATTTCAACGAGCCTACTACCTGGCTAACGTGACTATGATCGACGAACAGGTAGGGCGTATTATG
>JAUHWE010000683.1 GCA_030424825.1 Verrucomicrobiia bacterium | reverse complement strand
TTTTTCCACACCATTTACTTTGCCCTGACCGGTTTCCATTTCCTTCACGTCTTCGCAGCCGTGGTGATCCTTCTCTATCTTAGCTTCGCGCTCAAACGAGGACGGTACACTGCAGATGACTGTTTCGACATCGAAAGCGGCGGTATTTTCTGGCACATGTGCGACTTGATCTGGCTCGTTCTCTACCCCGTTATCTACCTATTATAGGAAAGAATCAGAACCAAATGAAACCCGCTTTATACCTACCCTGGCTGCTGCTGATTTTCCTAACGACCGCCGCCTACGCCGCCGGTACCAACCGTGAAATAGAAACCTCTTTCTGGTTCGTGATTCCGCTTATTCTGGCTGAGATCAAAATCAGTGTAATCGCTTGGCGCTTCATGGAATTACGGGCTGTTTCCCGTCTCTGGATATGCGCATTGGGAGTTCTAACCATTGTGATTTTCGCGATGGTGGCCGTTCTGCAATGGAAAGCTGGCGGCAGTCAGGTATGAAGGTATCGATTGGGTTGCTGCCACTTCTCTCGTCCACAACCTCAAGGCCACCGTCGCCCTGCCCGCCTTATTTAAATATCTCCGCTACTCGCTAAAAGCGGAATAGACGGCAACTGAATGCTATTCTCATTGCCTAATTGGATCTAATCATCCAATTAAAGGCATGAAAATCATTTCCGACACTGCCGAGTACGCCCTCAGAGCGGTGGTCTGGCTTATTCAGTTTCCCGACCAATCGCAGACGACTCGCCAAATAGCGAAAGGCACGAGAACGCCGTTGGACTACCAGTCGAAGGTGCTTCAGCTCCTCGCAAAATCGGGCGTTACGAAAAGCCAAAGGGGCAACGGTGGTGGGATTCGGCTCAACGTTCCACCGAGCGAAATCACCGTCCTCGACGTCATCAATGCCGTCGATCCCATTCAGCGCATTCACAGCTGCCCGCTCGGATTGAAAGAGCACGCCAACTGCCTGTGCCCCATGCACAAGGGCCTGAATGACGCGGTAGACACCGTGCTATCCGCATTCTCCAAGTCTCTCGTCGCCGACTTGCTCACGAGTAAGTCGAAATCGATCCCCCTCGGAATAGAAATACGTAAGCCTTCCGGTGACCTCGAAAAAATGACCGGTTAAGGCTGAACAACTGGCAAACCAGAAAATCCGCAACAAATGTGATTTGAGTCAAGCCGCCCGAAACCTTTATCGCCTATCCTCCCAGCATGACTGAAATTACCACCACCTTAGATTTAAGAGAACTCGGCTGCCAAGAGCGCCATGGCCTTGTTTTCCAATGCCTCAACGCACTAGAGCCAGGCCAGTCCATCGAGCTCGTCAATGATCATGATCCCGAGCCCTTGCGACGGCAAATCAAAGCGCGCTTCGATCGAACGATCGGCTGGTCCCTGAGTAACCCGGTTCCCCAAGAGTACCGCGTCACTCTGACTCTCCGCAATTAATACGCAACTCTTCGGCCGACATCGAGTCACTATCCTGGATTCGCCCACGATCTCTATCCTTGCAACGCATGAAAAAAATAGACCTTCCCGCACCTGCCACCCATCTCGATGTTGGCTACGGTCAAACGATCCAGCTCGACCCGCGCGAAGACCTTCTCGGCGGACTTTCAATTGATCGTGTATTCACTGTTAATGGACAAAACCCTTACGAGAGCATCGATTGGGAACGCCGTGATGTTGTGATAATGGACTGGAAAACTGGCAAGCCCAGCTACGAGCGAAAAGGCGTTGAAGTTCCCTCTTTCTGGGCCGACAACGCCCTCAAAATCACCGCTAGCAAATACTTATTCGGTCGCGACCCTGATACCCCCGAATACGAAGACTCACTCCGCCATGCCTTCGATCGTATTGCAAACACGTATACAGTATGGGGGTGGCGCCATGGCTACTTTGCCACTGAGTCTGACGCCCTCGTGTACAACCACGAACTCAAGTACTTGCTCGCCCACCAGATGTGGGCGCCCAACTCTCCCGTCTGGTTCAACATCGGACATTGGGAACAGTGGCGCTGGGGACGTCCCGATCTGAGGGCGACTCTCGACAACCGCGGCAACAAAGCCTACAAGGCGACCCTCCCCAGCGGGGAGCCGGACGACAAGAATCTCAAGGTCAAGGAAATCACCAACGCCTACACCCATCCGCAAGCCTCCGCCTGCTTCCTCATGGGGATTGAAGACTCCATGGAGAAAATCCTTCGCCACCAAATTGCGGAGGGCGGCGTTTTCTCCAGCGGCTCCGGCATCGGCGTCAACCTCTCTTCCATTCGCTCCTCCAAGGAGCCGATCACGGGTAAGGGATATGCATCCGGCCCCCTCTCATTCGACAAAGGCTTCGACCGCATGGCCGGCGCTATCAAGTCCGGCGGCAAGACGCGCCGGGCCGCGCGCATGGTGCTCCTCTTCGCCGACCATCCAGACATTTTCCAATTCATCTCGGCCAAGAATGAGCAAGAAGACATCGGCAAGATCGTTCTGCGCGAGCACAATGTATCTGTCGCCCTGAAGAAGAAAGCCGAGATCTACGCGACCACGGGCTCCCCGGCCGAACGCATGGCCGCCCGCATCGTCCTCGACATGCCCATCGCCAACGAAAAGCGATACGATTCGGGCATGGACGACCTTCTCTACGGCGAGACCCTTGCCCACCAGAACGCCAACCATTCCGTCTCTCTCAAAGGCGATTTCTGGAAAGCCTATCAAACGAAAGGCGAATACCAAACCCGCTGGGTCAGCGACCCCACCAAAATCGAGGATACTTTCAAGGCGGAAGACATCCTCGACGCCATCGCCGAATGCGTGTGGCACAACGCCGAACCCGGCACCCACAATAACGATTTCATCAACATCTGGAACCCCGTCAAATCCGACGGTGACATCTCCACAAGCAACCC
>JAUHWE010000682.1 GCA_030424825.1 Verrucomicrobiia bacterium | reverse complement strand
TGACCGGTTGGTCGGGAGTCAACGGCACATCAACTCATTGGAAGGTCGAAAACGGACTGCTCGTCAACACCGGTCGAAAGAAGGGAAACGCGAGCTGGATCGCCCACGAGCGCGTGTGCGACGACTTCGAGTTAGAAGTGGAATTTCGATTTGAAGCGGGATGTAACAGCGGGGTTTTTATTCGAACTCCACTGGTAGAGAAAAGCCCCGCCTATCTGGGCAACGAAATTCAGATTGCCGACATGTCTGACGCGGCGCTGCAGGAAAAGCTTACTCCCGATCGCCACATGGGGGCGCTCTATACCGTAGCCCCTCCAGCGCTGAATGCGGCGAAAAAGCCGGGCACGTGGCATCGTATGAAGGTGCGCTGTGTCGGCCCGTATTGTCGGGTAACAATCAATGAGCAAATGGTTCAGGAGGTTGATCTGACGACGTTTTCCGATGAGATTAAGGATTCTCATCCCGGCCTCCTTCGCAGAGACGGTCATATCGGTTTACAGAGTAAGGAAGTCCGGATCGAATTCCGCACCGTCCGCATCCGGGACGTTCGATAAGGTCGCATCACGCCGATCGAGAAAACCCTCTTTAGCCCGGACAATCGGGACTCAAGCAATGGCTGGCGTACTCGATTAGGCCATGAACGCATAAGGGCTCTTGCCGGTAACCGCGACATTGCTACGGATCATGCTCTCGTTGGTCATGGCGGAGATACAAGCGGCAATGTGAGGATTGCGAAGGCCCCAGGTATAGGCTTTCTCTGCGATATGCTGATCACCGGGAACCAATCGATGCATCTTTTCCACAAGTCCGGGAAGCGGATCGACTTTGCCTCCACGATCTGGATGCGGGGCCCGTGCCACTTTCATGGCAACGATTCCGAGGTCTTTTTCATGGGCGTATTTTAAGGCGGGGGCGACCCAGTCTTCGTTAGAAATATTATAGGCGACCATAGCCATATCATAGTACTCGGAATCGGCCGCTGCGCGAGTGACCGCTGCGGGATCGTTGTGAGCGGAAACGCCAAGAAAACGCACCTTTCCCTGGCGTTTTAGAGTATCGACGGCCTCGAGCAATTCCGGGCATTCCAAATGCTTTGCGTGAGTGGCTCCGTGGGCCGCAAACAAAATATCCACATGATCGGTCCCTAGATTTTTCAGACTCGATTCTAGCTCATCGATGAGCCCCTGCTTCATGCCGCGTCGCGTCTCGTCGGAAAGTTGATCGCCGTACCAGTCTTCCAGCACATCGTCGCGTAAAAGCTTTTCTGCTTCAGTGATTTGCCAATCCCCGTAGTTGCAAAGGTAGTATTCTTCGAAAATTCCTTGTTCTTTGACGCGAGCCCCAATCTCGGCTCTGACGCGAGCCTGAGCACGAGCGTTTAGTGATTCCCAAATGGCAGCGTAGGGCTTGGATCTTGCCGTCTTCAGCCATTGGCTGGTCTTGCTCGTAATAAAGACCCGTTCCCGTTTGGATGGTGTATCGATAACCTTGGCGACACCGCGTTCACTGCCTCCACGATTGTAATTGGATGCGGTATCTATGTAATTGATACCTTTATCAATCGCCGTCTCGAGGAACTCCCATTTACCGGGTTCATCCTTAACTACTAGACCTCCGCAAACGATTTCTGACACCATCAACTCCGTCTTGCCTAAACGCCGGTAGCCAATGCCGCTTTGACGGTTGCGCCATTCGACATTCGGTCCGGGCTTCGTTGATTGCCCATAGCTCAGCTTTCCAGCCGAGGCGATTGCTGCGGTCGCGCCTGCGGCAGCGATAAAGGTTCTTCGATTGATCTTTGGGTCAGACATGGATTTCAGGTGATTAATGATTTAAAAGGAAGTTCTCAAGGAAAGTAGCAGGTAAATCGAGGTCGAAAATGGAATCTCTTTCGACTCTTTCCTATTCATCATGATTTTCCAAGCATGATTTAGTCCGCTACTCGATCAGATCTAGAAATTAGAGATCTATGTTGATTTCAGATCCTCCTGACGAAATTCAGTGGCATCCACTGAGGGGCACCGGGCGACTCGTACTGCCGATCAAGCCAAGGGAGGATGAGGAGTTCAATTAGTATCGAGTCACTGCGCTGTGCTGGCGGAATCGATCAGTAGGGTCATCAACGCTACGTTGAAATTTCGCTGTGCAGCGCCAATTTCCCAAAGGAAGATACCGATTGTAATCAACGGGATCCCGCTTAGTATTCGCGTATGTTTTCTTTCCCATCCCCATTGAAAGCCGTTTCCGCGGTTATGATTGGTGCCGGCATCTTGATAACCTTTATCGATACGCTTCCAGCCCAAGAGAGTGTCCGCCAAAACCAGACTGGGGGACAGCAGAGTCAACGTCCTGACACGCGACTCCCGGGTGGAGCGCCGGAAATATTTGAGGCCAAATCTTTCCATGCGTCGAATGGTGAGACCATCCGTTATAGCTTGCTGGAACCCATACAGGTAAAAGCCGGTGAATCCTATCCATTGGTTCTGTGTTTGCACGGCAGCCGTGGAGGAACGAAAGCCCCAGAGGCACTCGTGTCTGAGGAAAGACGCCAGAAGTACCCGAGCTTTATCATGGCACCCGCTTCGCCCCGAAACAAGTTTTGGTCGACGGGAGGCATTCCGGACCATTTGACCGCTGAAGAACTGCGTAAGAGGGGTATGGAAAAACTGGATTCAGTTGAAGTCGAATTGATGGAGGCGCTGGAGGATGTGCTGACAAAGTATCCGGTCGATCCGGACCGAATCTACATTACCGGGCAATCCAAAGGGGGTCATGATTTCGCACCGAAGCACAGCAAGCGCCACCTATGAGGCGCGTAAAGAATTATTGCTAGAGATGCCGGATACCCGTTTCTTTTCCTACCTCCCGCTCTGCCATATTGCCGAGCGAAATATAGTGGA
>JAUHWE010000681.1 GCA_030424825.1 Verrucomicrobiia bacterium | reverse complement strand
AAGGAAGCCTTGATAATACCCCAATTCACTGGACTCGGAGTCGAAGGCAATATCGTGCCTCTCGTATCGCAAACCTGCGATGAGACGCGTACCTTCGTTCAGATCAAATGCCATTTGACCGAAAGCGGCGATCGTCTCCGTTTCGTAATTCGAATCCACATCCGCCTGGCCAAAGGAAAATTCTCCCCCGCTCGGATCGCCGTCGCGATAATGCACGTCAGATTTCTCCTGGAGGTTTTGATAATACAATCCGGCTGTCCAGCGATTGGCGCTATTGCTGTCGCTGTCGATACGTATTTCCTGATTGAATACTTCTCGATCGCGCAAAGTTGAGAGGTAGCCGGCGTAAGACGCATCGGTCCAGTCTGCATCGTAGCTATAGAACGAGTCGGTCTGCATCGCGGACGTTTTCGAGGTGACTGCGTAGTCTTCCCCGACATCGAATTGCCCTTTCAGGCTAAAGCCGAGTGACTCTTGCTCGTCTCTTCCGGGCTCGTTAGAAAAGCTTTTGAAGGCATCGTTGCCCATGGAGAACTGGTCGTAGCCGTCATTCATATCCACATAAAGCAACGCTCCATCCCATTGATAGCGTTCTTCCTTCAGGCGGAGCTTAAAGCGAGCGGCGGTTTCATTGCGTTCGTTTGTGTCGTCGCTCCCCAGGAATTCATTGTCGTAGAACCCGTCGCTCTGCTGGCGCTTCATTGCGAAGCGCATGGTCAGCTTTTCCGGATCGTTTTCGAGAAGCGGACCGCCAATTGCAAACTCACCGCCGAACAGGGAATCGCCACCGATGCTCGTTTGGGCCCCTCCCGTCCAGTAAGGAGTTGGATCCGCGCTGACGATGCGAATCAATCCTCCCGCCGCGTTGGCTCCGAAGGCTCCGGCTTGGGGGCCACGGAGAACTTCGATCTGCTTCACGTCGAAAAGACTTCCCGCAGAACCCAGCCCTGTGAAGTCCATATCGTCGATGAGGTAGACCACTGCCGCATCGGGGGTTTCGCCTTCGAACTGCGAATTTTCGCCGATGCCACGGATTTGAATGTAACGGGAACGAGCGGTGCCACCCGTTGTGGTGAGGTTTGGCAAGTAAGCTGAGACGTCATCGAAATGACTCAGCCCGGGGCTTTCCAGCGCTGTTCGATCAAGTAAGCTGACGCTTGCCGTCGTTTTGCTAAGCTCGGACTGCCACAGCTCGCCCGTCACGATTTTGGAGGGCAAGTCGATGGCGCCAGAAGCATTGGCGGCTTCTTGAGCATTCGTTAATGTTAACGCCGCAAGCGAAACGAGGCCGACTGCGGTCAAGGTTTTGATGTTCTTCATATAGGATCTCAATGTTAGTTGTTGAGACCCGGTAATTAGCGAAGAAAGGTGAATCTGCTTTGAAACCAGACCCATTCCTTTTCCTACGCCGGTATCAACCGGATCAGGTTCAAAGGGACCGCTTCTGCGCTGCTCGTCATTCCGATCAGCAAGGAAACTATCTCAGACCCATGCCAGGTCGCCCCTAAGGATTCATACAGTGGGTAAGCCTGATTTTGACTTTGTCAACAACGAGCGACTGGGACTCCCGCTTAAAGTTGCGATTCGATTTCGAGAGTGGACAGTTCTCAGAAATTCCCCTTTCGAAGGGAGTAAGCTTTATGGAAGCCTTCATCACTCAGATTCAACAAATCTCCTTGGTCGAGTGGCTCGGAACGGCGGCTGGCCTGATCGGGGTCACCTTGAGCATCAAAGAAAAAGTCCTCGCATGGCCGTTTTTTATACTTTGCTACGGGCTTTACGCCTACCTGAGCTACGGGGCGTCGCTCTATGCGGCGATGACCTTGAATGCCTGCTTCATCCCGTTTTCAGTTTACGGCTGGTGGAAATGGGGAATGGCCTCGCGGGGAAAAAGCAAGGCCCATTCCTCCATCGAATCGCTCGCGATTGCCAAACTGACCTCAAGACAGCGAATTGCCGTTGGGGGTGTTGGCCTGCTAGCGACCTTCGGGATCGGGACGGTTCTGTCGCGGTTCACGGAAGGGAACTACCCGTTCTTCGATGCCTTTGCCACTTCCCTCTCAATTCTCGCTCAATGGATGCTCAGCCGTAAGTACATCGAAAACTGGATCGCATGGTTTATTGCAGATATGGCTTTCATCGTACTTTGGAGCATCCAGGGCTACTGGGCCGCGGTCGGGATGTTCACCGTTTTCACGGTTCTGGCGGCATTAGGATTCTTCAGTTGGAGAAAGGAACTCTCAAGACATGCCTGCCAAGTCCAATAAGATTCGCCGTGTCGTTTTTATAGGCGCGGAGTGCACCGGAAAGAGCGCCATCGCCCAGGCCGTCGCGGAGCGATTGGGCGAACCATGGTCGAGGGAATACGTGCGTCAACACGTCGATCAGCTAGATCGCCCCCTCGATAAATCCGACCTCGAGCCCATCGCACGAGGTCAGATTCGTCTTGAAGATGCCGCCTATGCGAAGGCTTCGAAATACGTTTTCCACGACACCAATCTCCTCTCATCGATCCTCTACGCGGAGCACTATTTCAATACGCATATTGAATGGGTCGATGAATCGTTTCAAAGCCGCGTCTACGATCGTTACTTCTTCTGTCAGCCAGACATTCCTTGGAAAGCGGATCCAGGCCAACGCGAAAGCCCGCAAGAGCGGGAGAAACTGCACAAACTGTTTGAATCGACCCTAGAGCGATTTCAGATACCCTGCATCCCCCTCGAAGGATCGTTGGTACAACGAATGAATACCGTTCTAAAATCATGTAGCTGACACCTTGCGGTGTTACTGCTGACTTGATTCGAAGCAGAAAAACCATCGACTCGTTTCGCGCAGCGGGCGGAGGTTGCCACCAACTCAAAATAGTCTCGGAAGAAGGTCGATGAGGTAGCGTCGCCAGA
>JAUHWE010000680.1 GCA_030424825.1 Verrucomicrobiia bacterium | reverse complement strand
GACCCTGTCACCGAGGCAGGGTTACACTTCAGGACGCCCTTTGTCCAGGATGTGAATACGATTGAAAAACGGATTCTCGAGTGGGACGGACTCCCGACCGAAATGCCGACTAAGGACAAGACCTACATCCAGGTCGACACGTTTGGCCGTTGGCGGATCAGTGACGCGAAGCAGTTTTTCCTCAGGCTGCGCGACGAGCGAAGCGCCCAGTCCCGTCTGAACGACATTCTGGGGAGTGAAACGCGAAATGCGATCGCCAAGCACGAATTGATCGAAGTGATCCGCACAACTAAGGACCGGGTTCCTAGCAGGGATTCGTCTCTAGTGGACACGCCGGGAAATATTGGCATCCTATACCCAATCACTTTGGGAAGGGCGAAGATCGAAGAAGAGATTTTCGAAAAGGCGGCTGACAAGCTGACCGACTTTGGCATCGAGTTGCTCGATGTTCGCTTTAAGCGGATCAATTATAACAATAGCGTTCGTCAGCGAATCTATGAGAGAATGATAAGTGAGCGCCAGCAAATCGCTGAGCGGTTCCGCTCAGAAGGAGCGGGTGAAGCAGCGAAAATTGCCGGAAAAAAAGAGCGCGATCTTCAGGAAATAGAGTCGGAAGCTTACAAGAGAGTTCAAACCATACGCGGTGAAGCTGATGCCAAGGCGACCGAAATCTACGCGAATGCCTTTAACCAAAGCGCAAAATCGGTGGAATACTACGAGTTCGTCAAAACGCTGGAAACTTATGAGAAGATGCTCAATTCCGACACGACACTGATTTTGTCCACAAACAGCGATCTCTTCAAGTTTCTCAAAGAGATCGAGCCAAACGATTAGCAATTCATAGAAAGTCGCCGGAGGCCCGCGGTGCTGAATGTCATCAAAATCTTAGTTGTGTTTCTAGGAGTTTGCTCGTTCGGATTCTTTCTGGCACGTTGGGCTGATCAACTGGGAAACAACAGTCCGCAAGCATTCTCGATAGCAGACCGGTCCGATTCTGAAGCGAAGGCGTTGGGTCAGCCAGAAGAGGTTCCTGCTAATCCGGTAAAGGGTCCGATGGAAGCAATCGTCGGGTCCTTTTTGGAATCACAACAGGAAGAAGGAGTCTTTACGCTTGAGAGAAAGCTCACTGCTCTAAGCTTGGACGAGTTGGAGGAATTCTATATCGAAGCGTTGTCTTTTGATCTAGAGGACCGTCGCGCGTACGAAGCGGCGAGTCTGGCACTTCAATCCATCGCGTCCCAAGACCCGAGACGTGCCTTGGAATTGCTCTATGCCCTTACCCCCTCCGAAAAGTCGCGCTTGGCTACCGCCTTGTCCGACGGTTGGGCGCGATACGATGCGGTATCAGCGTGGGATTGGATCGACTCTGCCTGGATTGATGCGAACGGTGAATACATCGATCGGGATTTGCAGAATCGGATGTTTCACGGAACGCTTGAAGTAGTCCTGTCAGAGCAGCGCAACTATCAGCTAGCTACCGATTTGCTGAGTAGCGTGGTGGAGCCTGGACTTAGACTGGAACTTGCAGATTTGATCGCGTTTTATGTTGTATCCGAAAATCCGGCCCAAACTTTGGCTCGGCTCGACTTCACAAGCAACGCGATGGTGGATTCCGCGATTATGGATGCAGTAATTGACGAATGGGCCCAGCGAGATTCTTTGGGAGCTATGGCGTGGACACTGGGAAACCAGGATCAAGTCACCATTAAAGGAGCTCGCCTGATCGCGAAGGACCTAATATTGAATGGCGTATATGAGGCACTCGAAAATTTCCATTTGGAGCTTCAAAGTTCTTATAAACGGGATTCGGTTGCCTCGGAGAGCGCTCGGTTGCTGGCACGCCGGAATCCAAATGATTCTGTTTCTTGGCTCGCCGCGATAGAGTCATCGGGGACAAAATACAATGCGTATTACGATTCTTTATACGAAATAGGGCATGACGATTTTGATAGCTCAGTTCGTTACGCAGAATTGGCATCCGGAATAGCCAACCTTGATCGAGAGGACGCCCTGTTCGAAGCGCTGCAGGGTTGGGCTGTGATATCGCCTAGTAAGGTACAAGCGTATCTAGAATCCAGCGACGGTTTGAGCGGAAGTGACCGGCTGTCGGCATTAGTCGAAGGGGCAAACTGAATTGGGCGATTTATCGGTGCGAGTACTGCTTGAGGTGGTCCCGTACCATGAGAACGGAACTTTTTTTGGTACCGCAAAAAGGGCGGGGTTGCAGATAAGAGATAAATGCGAGTTGCTTTGCGGGAAACCCAGCCAGGATCACAGAATTAGTGTTCCCCTCAATGGAACTAAAGGTAGAAACCGCCGTCAGGCATGTCTGTAAGAGCCAAACCGATCCCTCGGCAAGGTGAAAGGTCCGATACTTTTTGCTTAACATCCCTCAAAGGAGTCGCATGATGACTGGCATGTACGAATTGGAAGGCACCGTTAAGTTAATTGAAGACACGCAAACCTTTGGGAGTGGATTCCAGAAGCGAGAGTTTGTGGTCACATCAGAGGAGAAATTTCCTCAAGACGTAAAATTTGAGTGTACGAAAGACAAAATCGAGCTTCTCGAAAAAGTACGTACGGGAGACAAGGTGAAGGTCAGTTTCAACATTCGCGGAAACGAATACAAAGGGAAGTATTACGTGAACCTTCAGGCTTGGAGAATCGAGAATGGAGGCGGCGAAGTGGATGGAAATCTCGCCAACGTCACGAGTGACTCGGGAGAGGGCAATTTAGACGATATGGAAGAGTCTCCTTTTTAAAGGGTCGAACGTCTCTCATTTTAGTTTCTCTGGCCGGTCCCAGAATCCTTTGGGAATGGGCGTTGCCGATGGCGGAATCCGTGTCGAGGTGTACACCCATGCGGGCACGGTTATACCATCCTCGCGGATTGCGGGAACGATCAC
>JAUHWE010000679.1 GCA_030424825.1 Verrucomicrobiia bacterium | reverse complement strand
TATCACTTCTTATGTTTCCCAGCGATTCCAAGTTAGAGACTCTCCGCTTTTCTCCCATGCCATTTTTTACAATTTGGATCTCGATCTCCACCCCGGACCTAACATGGACATTAGTGGTCCCGTTCACTCGAATCTAGATATTAGAGTAGCTCCCTCTAATTACCTAAAGTTCCATGGAACGGTTTCGACGGCAAGCAATATACTCCACCAATACGAGCACTTGAGCACGTCAAGAAGCGGACACGTATATTTCCCCAACGAGTCCGGTTCCCTTCTTTCCATGAAAGTGGGAAGTACTTGGAAAGATTCCAAAATGGGAACTGGATCTATTAGTGACGATTTTCGGTCTTTTGCTTCAAATCGCTGGAAAGGCAATCTTCAGACCCAAGCGCATGGGATTACCGACTACAAGCCAGTTGCCTTTGCGGACTACGAGCCGGACGACCCCAGTACGGGTTCCTATGATCCGGTAAATTCGGGAAGAGCAATAATCGAACCCCCTCTTCCAACCGCACATGCGGACTACAACGCGGAGATCGAAGCTCAGAAAATGTCTAACAAAGCTGGACTGTATTTCAAATGGGATACCACAAGCAATACGGTATACGCCTACAAGAAAGACGGAACCGCGTTGGATATTAGCAATCTCGAAAATTCGCTATGGGAATACAAACACGATACTCTATATGATCGTCGTCGAGGTGACTGGATAACGACTGTCAATATCCATACTGGGAAGCTCAAACAGTTGATCGAAAGCCCCGATACAAGCGATAACACAAAACACATCGGTGGATTTGATCCTTCAACCGACTGGAATGGAGTTGTGTACCTCGAAAGTTATAGTACCGATTCAGACGCCACTGCGGCCGCTAAACTAAATATGTCAGGCATTCGCCTTTTAGGGGGTGAAACTGATGTATCCGGCGAAGGTATACCAAGCCGAGGTACTGATCCTGGTATGAGCTTCGTTACTAACAATGTCCTCTATGTTCAAGGCCACTTTAACGCTGATGGTGTCGCTAACGCTAATAGTTCGTATCAGCCGGACACCGGAGAGGTTCCGGTCGCAATAATGGGGGACACGATTACTTTCCTCTCCGAGAATTGGAGTGATTCGAACACCAGCCTCAAACCAAACGCAAAAACCACGGAGGTATCAGCGGCTGCCGTTACGGGTATTCGCCCACCAGATGTCCAAGGAGATAATTCATACAGTGGAGGGGCCCACAATTTCGCCCGCTACTTAGAAAACTGGTCAGGTGACACCTCCTATCTTCGAGGATCTATGGTTTGCCTCTACGAAGCTGAGGTAGATTTCTCCAAATGGAGCACGTCCTACTACAATCCCCCAAATAGAGGATACGGATTTAATCACCTATTTAAAAACGGAACCTACCCTCCTGGAACCCCATTGCTGCGCACCTATCGTCGGGATAATTTTCAGGATATGTCAGCGGCAGAATTCGCAACTGAAACGTCAGGGCTATAATGAGATTTAGACACAACCTATCTAACGCACTCAGTATCGCGAATATAGCGCTAGCGTTGCACTTTATTCCCAATTCCCAGGCACAACCAAAAAGGGAAGAATTGAAAGAGAGATCACCTGCAATCTCCTGGCCGGTTGAAAGGCGGCCACGCATGCTGGGCAAGCACCTCCAAGTAGTTGTAGACGGCCCCGAGGAGAGCCGCATAAAAGTCACTTCAGACAATCTTACTTTCATCTTTGAGGACGAAGGCCAATGGGTTGTCAGTTCCACAACAACGCCTCGGTACAGCATTTTGATGAACGATCGCCTCAATCGCGATCTTACTTTCGGGATCGCACGATTTTCTAAAGGACAGTTTCTAGCGAGCCTGGATGACAAAGATTGGAACGGCTATGTCGAGTCCATAAAAAATGACGTCATACCCAAGAAGATAGTATACCAGCACTACACTGCAGAAGGTCGTTCTGCACCCTATATACTTAAAAACTGGACCCGTAAGATTGAATACGAATACCCCCTCGGAAACGGAGAAACCGGCAAAACTAGGGAAATATTTTCATTCATTGATGGCGATCTCTTTGTATTTATATTCTCAGGAAACAAAAATACCATCGATGCGAATCGAGACAGTCACAACCTGTTCTTAACTCGAATGAATGCGTATGCCGATTCCTAAATGATATAAGCTGAAGAATTATCCGAGTTAAGCGAGCCCCATATTGATAACCTTGGAGCCACCGACAAATTGGGGGATCTCAACTGCCCCTCGACCTTGTGCCCGAAGTGTTCCTTGCGCAACCGCCAAACGCGAACCTCAGTTTAGATCGAAATCAACTTCAAGCTATTCAGGACGGAATAAATCCTTTTTTGTAATCGTATTGACTAGCTAGATACTTGTTCGCTTCCTTATTATTGGTCACCCGCATTTTTTTGGCATTGTACTTGATCTTAGTGCCCGCTTGAATCGCCACCAGACCGAGCAGGGCGGTTTCCGTAAAGTCAGCCGCGTAACTAAAGTCCGACCCTGCTTTCTTTCCCGCCTTGATTGAATCGGTAAATTCCTTGAAGGGCCCTCCTTTAACACGCTCGAGCGTTCTGGGAGGCAAGCCGCCACTTGATTTTACTTCTTTAAAGAAATCATCTGGATACACTCGAATCGATGAACTATAGGTATCCGTCCATATGGTTCCCTTTGTGCCAATGATAAAGGTGCCGCTTGAATTCTTCTGGCGTTTTCTTCCTTTAGCATCCTCTTCTACCGCGAAGAAGTCGGCTTCCACTCCTTTGATTTTAGCTAGGTTTGGAATTCGGTCACCATCGTACCAAGTAACCCTAGGGGCCTTTTTCCCATTTCGGTTTGCAAAGGTGAAATTGATGGTCGACGCCATAGGATATGTGTCCTTGTGCGAACCAGATGCTTCCG
>JAUHWE010000037.1 GCA_030424825.1 Verrucomicrobiia bacterium | reverse complement strand
GGCCCGAGGGGAAGGAAAACCCGTCTTTATCGATTTTACGGCGAAGTGGTGCCTGACCTGCAAGGCAAACAAGGCGGTGGTTTTCGCTTCGGACGAAGTAAAAAATCGTTTCGATGAATTGGGTGTGGTGATGGTAAAAGCCGACTGGACAAAGCGCAATCCCGTTATCACTGAGGCTCTAGAGGAATTTGGCCGCTCAGGGGTGCCGCTCTACGTGCTGTATGATGGAATAACGGATACACCAAAGATTTTGCCGGAACTGCTTAATCCGGGAATTGTTCTAGAAGCGCTTGAAGGGATCGAAAACCCTGCTGAATCAGTCGCTAGTAAATAGCCGTGCCCATCATTGAGTTGGGAGAAGATCGAAAGCGTAGCTCACTCGCTTCAGCGTGAGCCTTCTAAGGCTAGCGCACTTTCAATTCGTGAGTCGCTTGTCTATGAATCTAGGCAGGGCTTGCCGGGCCGGTGAGCCGCAGAGGCCAATCGAATCTGTGCGGTGGAGCAGGGACGCTCTCGCTCTATTCGAGATGCCAGAGAACCTGTAGCAAAGCTCACATCGTAGGGCTGGCGCTGGCCCTACGGGAAACGTGGCGAGACCCTTTAGTCCTACCTTTGCGACTCGCCAAAAGGCAAATGTTCGTGTGCTCACGCTGAAGCGAGTGAGCTACGTGAATTCGCTTGCGGTTCAATAGTCGACTATCGCGTTTCCAGCCTAGTATTGCCTTCTCAGATTGCTCGGGAGGATTCCGAGCTCCTCGCGGTATTTGGCAACGGTGCGCCGGGCGATATTGATCTCTTTGTCTTTTAGAAGGGCAACGATCCCCTGATCGCTCAATGGCTTGGTGGGCTCTTCGTTAGAAACCAGCTGTTGGATCATATCCTTGACGCTGGTATTGGAAATATCCTCACCACCGCCACCTTTGTAGCCGGGGGTGAAGAAGAACTTCATATCGAAAACTCCGTGAGGCGTCTGGATGTATTTATTGGCAATGGCCCGGCTGACTGTGGTCTCGTGAACCCCCACCGCATCGGCCACCTGGGTCATGGTGCAGGGTTTCAGCTTGCCGACTCCATCCTCGAGAAAGCCAACCTGTATTTTAACGATCTCGTTCGCGATTCGTTCGATCGTTTGCTGGCGTTGTTCGATCGAGCTGATGAGGAATTTGCCGGACCGCATCTTCTCCTGGATATACTCTTTCTCCTGACGGGAAAGCTGTCCCTTGGCGATCATTTCCTTGTAAGAAGGACTGATGCGGAGACGTGGGATGTAGTCGCTGTTTAGCGTGACTTTCCACTTGTCCTCATCCTTTTCGACGACGACATCGGGAAGCACGGACCGGTTGGTGTCTTCGGAAAAGCGGCGTCCCGGAGCGGGATCAAGCAAGGCGATATCCTCGATAGCCGCTTGGACTTCTTCCGAATTAAGGCCCATTTTGCGGGCGATATCGGGAATGCGTCGTCGAGTTAGCAGCTTAAAGTGATTTTGGACGATTTCGTAGGCATCCGAGTTTCTGAGTCCCTGCAACTCCAGTTGTGTCGCCAGACAGTCTTGTAGGTCGAAAGACCCGATTCCCGGTGGGTCGAAAGATTTCAGAGTTTGGTGGGCTGCTTGCATTTCGCCAAGCGACATGCCGGAAACCAAGGCGAGATCAGAAAGGGGAGTGTTTAGAAATCCGTTGTTGTCGAGGCTGCCGACCAGATACTCGATCGCTTCGCACTCTTTGGCATCGATATCGGACAAGGACGCTTGGGAAAGCAGGTGCTCCTGCAAGGAGGTCTCCGTGACGAGGGAGTCGAAAAAGTGATCTCGTCGCTCCGCGTCCTCCGAAGTAAAATTCTGTCCTCTACTGGATTCGGAGAGGTGGTCGCGCCAGTCCTGGTCGATCTTGCTCAGAATCTCGAAGGTTTCGTCGAACTTCAGTTCGTCATTCTGGCTCGAGGCCTCCTGATCCGAATTATCCCCATCTGACCCGTTGAACGCGCTGTCGTCCAGGCTGACGCCGTCCATAGGCATCTCTTCGAGGGAAGGGTTCGTTTGGAGCTCTTCCTGAATGGTTGTGTGAAGATCCTGGGCGGCAACCTGGAGAATCTTTAGAGAATGCCTCAGTTGTGGCGCAAGAATTTGAGACTGCGTCTGCTTTTGCCTCAGTTCTTGGTTGAATCCTTGTGCTGCCATAATCCTTGAGAAGTTATCCGGGCTGACCCTATGGATCTTTGTGCCGAAAGTTCTAACTGGGGCGATCTTGATAGAAAAAATTTGATCATTGCAAGCCGCATGACGAAATTAGCGCGATTTATGCTGTGCAAGTTATAATTGGTTTACAATTCAGATTCTGTCGCTTGACAGGTTTGCCTAAAAATCGGATTTTCGGACTGTGATCACACTTACGGAAAATGCGGCTAACAAGGTGAAGCAACTCCAGGAGGAAAAGGGCGAAGGGGGGAAACTGCTTCGCATATTCGTCGAATCCGGAGGCTGCTCGGGTTTTCAGTACGGGATGTCCTTTGATCTCAAGAAAGAAGGCGACCGCACTCTCGAAAGTGCGGGTGTGTCGTTCCTGATGGACGATGCGAGCCTCGAGTACATGAAGGGGAGCGAGATCGATTTCGACGACGGCCTTCAAGGCAAGGGATTCGAAATCAAGAACCCGAATGCGGAAAGCACCTGTGGGTGCGGCAAGTCTTTCAGCTAAAGTTACTATAGTAGAGGGCCTTGATGGGGGTCGGGAGGTGTGGCCTTCGGAATGCCTAAAGTTTGGCACAGCCGGTTCGTTAGCGGGCAACTTTAGACAGGACATACGCGGCACGGCGCGAGCGCCGGCCCTACAGTTTACGCTTCGCCATGTTTTTCGTAGGGCTAGTGCTTGCGCTACGCCGCGTCGGTTGACTATTGAGTTGCGGCTCGCCGGGCCCTAGCTGAGCTGGCCAGAGAGTCTGAACAGCCCTAGGCTTTACCGATGTGCAGGGCGACGCTTCCGAGTGCGAGCGGGATGGCTTTGATATCTTTAAAGCCAGCTTGCTCGAGCTCGCAGCTGATTCCTTCGCGGTCTGGAAAAGTCTCGATGGAGCTGCATAAATATTGATAAGCGGGAAGGTCACCGGTTATCAGGCTCGCGACGTTTGGAAGGACGCGCTTCAAGTAGAAGTAGTAGAAGGGGCGATACACCGGGTGGGGCTGGGAGAATTCCAGAATGAAGATATGCCCCTTCTCGGGGTTGAGAATTCTTCTGATTTCAAGTAACCCCTTGTGTCGGTCCTCTAAATTTCGATACCCAAAGGAAATTGTCACCGCTTCGGCCCAACCGGTTTCTAAAGGCAAATCGAGAATGTCTCCAATGCCGAACTCGATACCAGGCTCGCGAAATTCGACCTGCTTTTTCTTCGCCTCATCGATCATGGGGGCGCAGAAGTCGAGTCCCTTGATGATGGTTGACTGCGGCAGTCCCTTCCGGAGCGCGAAGGCGACATCTCCACTGCCTGTGGCAAGGTCTACGACAGTGGCGGGGTTCCGGTAGTCGACTTCCTCGACGAGCCGATTGCGCCAGATTTGGTCGATCCCGAAACTGAGTAGCCGGTTGGCGAGATCATATCGCGAGGCAATTCTCGCGAACATGGAATTAACCTTGGTTGCGTCGGGCATGCGACTAGTGAGGGGTTGGGAGTTTTATACCGTCTCGATCTCAGTTATTCAGATTCCGCTTCGCTTTGTTGGCGGTAACTTTTGACAACCCACTCGGACAGCTCTTTCTCGGCGTTCTTGACCACGGATTCGGTGATGGGAAATACGGTCTGTCCGGTATTGCGTGAGATTAGGGTGAGGCCGTGGTGAAAGTCTCGGAATTTCAGCTCGCATAGCGCTCGTATGGTCTTGTCGGTATCGAGACTCTCCTCAACGAGGGCGATGACCGCATCTTCGGTGAAATCGAGCGTGAAGCCGTGTTGATTCTCGAATCGTTGCGCGTAAGTGGTGACCTCTTCCATGAGCACGCTGCGTTGCTCCGAAATGTTGTCTCGGAGCAATTGCTTCAAATCGCTGGATGGGTCGTCGACCGTGTCGCCGGTAACTTTGAACTGCTTGATTCCGGTGGAAGGCAGTTCGAATTTGAAATCCCGAAAAACCCGTTCGAGTACCGTCATGAGCCCACGAGCTCCGGTTTTCTCTTTGTGGGCTCGCTCGGAAACCTTTTCCAGGGCCTCCTTGGAGACATCGAGCTTGATGTTGTAGCCGTCGAAATCAGCCAGGTACTGGGCGAGAATGCTACCTTCGGAGGACGTCAGAATTTGCATGAGATCCTCTGGAAGGAGGTGCTGGCAGGCCACCCGAACGGGGAGCCGGCCGATGAATTCCGGTTCGAAGCCGTAGTCAATGAAATCGCGGGTTTCCACTTTGCTGAGAAAATCGTCACTCTCGTCGTCATCGTTTTTTCGTGACGCTCCAAATCCCATGGTGGTTGTGGTAAGCCGTTTTTTCACGGACTCGGCCAGCTTGTCGAAGGCTCCGCTGACGATGAAGAGTATGTGGCGGGTATTGATGGTTTTCTTACGCGGTTTCCCCGTTTGTTGAAAATCCATCATGGCCTGCATCTGGCCTAGCAGGTCCGTTTGGCTCTGGAGATTGACATCGGTTTCCTCCATTAGTTTTAGCAAGTTTATTTGTACCCCTCTTCCGGATACATCACGACCGTGTTCCCCTTTCTGGGCGATCTTGTCGATCTCGTCGATATAGATGATTCCGTATTGAGCCAGGTCGACATCGCCATTGGCGTTTTTGACGAGGTCGCGGACGAGGTCGTCTACATCCCCTCCGACGTAGCCCGTTTCGGAAAACTTGGTTGCGTCTGCTTTGACGAAGGGAACCCCGATCAGTTTTGCGACGTTTCGCATGAGGTAGGTTTTGCCGACCCCAGTGGGACCGAGGAGGATAACGTTTTGCTTGGCGTAGTCGCGTTCCTTGAGGTCCGGGTTTTCCAAACAACGGCGTACGTGATTGAAATGGTCGCAAATGGCTACGGAGATTACTTTTTTCGCTTCTCGTTGCTGAATGACGAAACGGTCTAGGTAGTCGCGAATTTCTTTCGGTTTGAGATTGAATCCATGGATGCGCTTCAGCGCCTCTTCACGTTCTTCGTCAACCTCTGGATTCTCCTTCTTTTCAGAAGGGGATTGGGGAGAAACGCCGCTTTGTGGACCAAAGCCTCCTCCCATGGGGAAGAAAGCTTTCCCTTGTTTGAAGGCCTGATCCAGGTTCTTCTTCAACTCCTCCATCGGATCTACGGGTTCTTTGTCTTGGCTCATCGGGCTGGGAAATTGCATGGCTTTGAGGTTGACGCAACCTAAAGTGTGAAAGTAGTTTAGAACGAATCATCATCGGTAACTTCTACACTAGCTCCCCATGTCAAATAATCTTACAAAGCGTGATATTGTCCTGAAGATTTTCGAGAAGACAAAAGACATCCCCCAGAGCAAGATTCAGGAGACGGTACAAATGACTTTGGACATCGTACTGGATGCGTTGGCGGAGGGGCGAAATGTTGAGTTGCGAAATTTTGGCGTTTTCGAAGTGCAAAAGCGAAAGGCGCGCGTCGGTCGGAATCCCAACCGACCAGAGACAGATGTGGTTATCCCGACCCGGGCTGTCGTGAAATTCAAGGCCGGCAAAGTTCTCAAAGCGAGAATCAAGGATATCAATCTAGACACTCTTTAGGCTGCGGCAGCCATCGAGATCGAGGCTCTTCTTGACACGCGCGGCAGGCGCCCTAGGGCCTGTTAGCTAGCAACGATGTCGAATTTCAAATCACTACCTGGATTCCGTGAATTTTATCCGGAGGATTTTGCGGAACGCCGCTTCCTCTTCCAGGTTTGGCGTCAGGTGGCCCGTCGGTTTGGCTTTCAGGAATACGATGGGCCCGTCCTGGAATCGCTGGAATTGTTCAAGGCGAAATCGGGTGACGAAATCGAATCTCAACTCTTCTGCTTTGAGGACAAAGGAGGCCGGGAAATATCGCTGCGACCAGAGTTGACTCCAACGCTTGCCCGGATGGTGGCAGCTCGAGCCAATGCCTTGAAGCGTCCGGTCAAGTGGTTTAGCATCGGCGACAATTTTCGCTACGAACGCATGCAGAAGGGGCGCTTGCGTTGCTTCACCCAGCTCAACGCTGATATTCTCGGCGAGGCAGGTCCGGCGGCGGAACTCGAACTGCTGGCACTGCTGATCCAGACGTTGCAAGGATTTGGTCTGGGCGAAGAGGACTTTTTCATTCGGCTAAGCGACCGCGATCTCTGGATGCTCTATCTAGAGGCGCAGGGATTTGCGGAACAGTCCGCGAAGATTCTGGAAATCGTCGACAAATGGGAGCGGATGCCGAAGGAGACGGCGAAGGAGAAGCTCGGGTTGATTGTGGGCGAATCCGCCGGCGAGGTTTGGAAGTCGCTGCAAACATTCCTTGGGGTGAGAACCATCGCGGACTTATCGCAGGCGTTTCAGTCTGTATCCGGCAGCTCGGATCTGGGGGAAGCGCTTGCGGCTCGAATTCGGGATTGGACTGAATTGCTGGACGGCTTGGACGCCATGGGGATTGGCGGCTACGTGGAGATGGATTTGAGCATTGTGCGCGGATTGGCGTATTACACGGGTTTCGTGTTTGAAGCCTTTGACCGGGCGAAGGAGAACCGGGCACTCGCGGGTGGGGGACGCTATAACCGTTTAATCCAGAAAATGGGAGGTCCGGACATGCCCGCTGTGGGATTCGGAATGGGAGATGTCGTGCTCGCCGACATTTTGCGTGAAAGGGGAATCATGCCGCGGTTTGTCGACACCCTAGATGCCTACCTGGTCATTGGGGGAGAAAAGGAGCGCGCGGCCGCCCTGTGCGATGTCGCCGTTCTCAGACAGTCTGGGTTTTCGGTGGACTATTCCTTTAAGAATCAGGCATTCGGAAAACAGTTCAAAGCGGCGTCTGCATCGGGGGCCCGATTCGCCCTTATTTACGGGTCGGAGGAACTGGAGAAGGGTGTCGTAAAGATCCGCAATCTCGCTGATCGAAGCGAAGAAGACGTTCCTCGTGCCCAGCTGCCCCTCTCATTGAGGGATCGATTAGGCTAGATTTTCCGATGCGTCCGGATTCGCGCAGGACCCACAACCCGTTCAACGCCCTGATGGTCCTGGTGATCGCGGGGGTGGTGTTTTTTGCGGTTTACGCCCGGCGGACGGCTCATGAATTCCTGTTTCAGCCGCCCAGGGAAGTGTACGAACGGGATGCAAGTTTTACCTTCATTCCTGCCAAAGACGGGGTCGATCTGAATGTTTTCTGGGCGGGAGCGGGCGAGGCTGCCTGGACCGTTCTTTATTTTCTGGGAAGCGAGGAAGATTTGGCGGCGGCGATGCCAAAGCTCCGGAACTATCAGCTGAAAGGCTACAACGTGGCGAGTTTTGAGTATCGCGGCTACGGGCATACGAAAGGAGAGCCCAATGAATCCAATTTGTACGAAGACGCGGGGGTGGTGTACGATTATCTGTTGCACGAGAAAGGTGTCAGCGAGTCGAAGCTGGTGCTTCATGGACGGTCTTTGGGGGGAGGGGTTGCCACTGAGCTTGCCATCACTCGCGAGCCGGTACGCCTGATCCTCGAGTCGGCGTTCACGAGTGTTTACGACAATCTTCTGTCACTGAAATGGATTCCAGGCGATCTGTTTGAGAATGAGGACAAGGCGTCGCAAGTGACGTGCCCCGTCCTGCTGATTCACGGGGAAGTGGACGGTTTAGTCGATGTCGCTAACAGCCACGTTCTTCGGGATGCGTTCAAGGCGGCGAAGGTCTCCCAGCTAATTGTTCCGGATGCGGGACATCGCAATGTCGAACGGGTCGGCGGTCTGGGCTATTGGACGGCGATCGAGCAGTTCGTTCGAGGGTCTTCGCTGAGGCGTTGATGGAGGCGATTTGCCGACGGATAGATGACACTATTATCTATTGCTTTTTAATGGGCATCACCTTTTATGGGGCCTCTTTTTTTCCAATGAAGATCCTAGTAGCCGATAAAATCTCTCCGATAGGAGTTGATTATCTCAAAAGCCAAGAAGGCTTCGAGGTAATTGAGATCTTTGACCTGCCCAAAGACGAGCGGGCCGTAAAATTGATGGAGCATGCTCCTGAAGTTTCAGGCATTATTGTTCGGAGCGACTCAAAGATTACGAAGGAAGTGTTGGAAAATGCTCCCAAGCTAAAGGCCGTGGGCCGCGCGGGAGTCGGTGTCGACAACATCGATATTCCTGCCGCAACGGATCATGGTGTCGTGGTCATGAACACTCCGGCGGGCAATACGATCGCGACAGCGGAGCTTACTTTCACCCACATGCTTTGTGGCGCGAGACCGGTGCCTCAAGCGGCTGCCTCTATGAAAGAAGGCCGCTGGGACCGCAAGACGCTCGGCGGCAGCGAATTGATGAACAAGACGCTCGGAATTTGCGGCATGGGACGCATCGGTAGCGAAGTTGCCAAGCGGGCGAGGGCTTTTGGGATGGAGATCATCGCTTATGACCCGTTTCTGACAGAAGCTCGGGCGGACGCGATGGGAGTTGAGCCGGTGGAGTTGGAGGAGCTGTTTACCCGGTCCGATTACATTACGGTCCACATGCCTTTGACGGAGCAGACCAAGTACATGATCGACGAAGCGGCCTTCGCGAAGATGAAGGATGGCGTTCGCGTGTTCAATTGTGCTCGCGGTGGCATCATCAAGGAATCTGCCTTGGTTGATGCACTGAATAGTGGAAAAGTGGCGGCCGCAGGTCTGGACGTCTACGAATCGGAACCCCCCGCTGAGGACCATCCGCTCCGGGCTCATCCGAATGTGAATCTCACCCCGCACTTAGGAGCGTCCACCCAAGAAGCCCAGGAGAGTGTTGGAATCGAAATCGCGGAAGCGATTGCCGATGCCGTTCGCGGTGGAGAGATCCGCAACGCGATCAACATGCCCTCGTTGGATGCGTCCACGATTGAGAAGGTGGGGCCCTATCTCGATCTTTGCTCGAAGATTGGCACGTTCGTCCAGCAGCTCGCGTTAGACAAGATCGAGAGCCTAACGATCACCTACTATGGGAAGGTCGTTGATCTGGATTCCAATTCTTTGACCAGAGGGGTTTTGAAGGGATTTCTGCAAAACATTTCCGGAAGCAACGTTAATTTCGTGAATGCCATGGTGCTCGTTGAGCGACTGGGAGTGGGGGTAGAAGTGGTTCGCTCGAGCGCGGAAACGGATTTTACCGAACTTATCAAAGTGGAAGCCAAGTGCAAAAACGGCGAAAAGGTTTCGGTTGAAGGCACGTTGATGGGCAAGGGCAATTCGCCTCGTGTCGTGGGAATCAATGGCCGCGACGTAGAAGTGGAGCCATGCGGCTATCTCCTCGTCCTTGCGAATAGTGATGAAACGGGGATAGTCGGCCAGATTGGCACCATCATTGGCAATGCCGGAGTGAATATTGCCTCGATGTCTATGAGCCGCAATGAGATTGGCGGAATCGCCTTGAACATCGCCGGGCTGGACAGCGCTTTGGATGAGGAAGCCATGAAAAAGATCCATGCCATAAAGGCAATCAAGCAGGCGAAACTCGTCTACCTAGAGTGCTAGGGGTTCCTTTATGTTGCTGGACCCTATAGCGGCTTTTCTTTCTGCCGGAATTGGCTATTTGGCCGGTTCCCTTTCGTTTGGCTATTGGATCGCCAAAGCCAACGGTGTCGATATTTTCTCCGTGGGGAGCAAAAGCCCGGGGGCGACGAACGTGAAGCGGGCCGTGGGTAAGCGGGCAGGCAATACGGTCTTCGTCCTGGATTTCCTTAAGGGTATTTTCGCCACAGGTTGGCCATTGATTTTGTATTCTGAAATAGAATATTCTGAAAGCTATGGATTGATTGGCTTGTTTGCCGCAGTGATTGGGCATTCTTTCTCTGTCTTTACTCGTTTCCGCGGTGGAAAAGGAGTGGCTGCGATGCTGGGAGGGGTGGTGGCTCTGATGCCATATGCGGCCTTAATCGGGATCCTGGTTTGGCTAGCCGTTTTCTATTCAACTCGATATGTATCCATCGCTTCTATACTTATGGCCGTATCTTTGCCAATATCCAACCGTATCCTAGATTCCAGTGTTTCACTTCAATGGATGTCGTTGGCGCTCGCTTTGGTGGTCGTTTTCCGCCACAAGTCGAATATTTCCCGATTGCTGAAAGGCGAAGAAAACCGGTTTGAAAAAAAGGTATCCAGAAAAGGGGGAGGCGAATGAGCAGTCGCAGTATAAGAATCGGGTTGTGCGGCTTCGGTGTTGTCGGGCAAGGCGTTTTTGACCATCTGAACAAAAAGAGGAAAGCTCTAGGGGCGCTGCTCGGCGCGGATATGTCGGTCACCCGAATTGCGGTTCGGGAAAAAGGCAAAAAGCGGGATGTCGCAGTTGATGAGGGTATCATAACCAGCGATCCCATCTCGATCGCGACCGATCCCGAAATTGACATCGTTTGCGAATTGATGGGCGGAACGAACACCGCTCGTGAAGTTACGGTTGCGGCCTTAAAAGCGGGCAAGATTGTGGTGACGGCGAACAAGGCGCTCCTATGTGACCATGGAAAGGAATTGTTGTCGATCGCCCAGCAGTATGGCGGTCACGTGCTTTTTGAGGCGAGCGTTGCTGGCGGGATACCCGTGATCAAGGCGATTCGCGAGGGATTGGTCATTAACGATTTTTCAAGTATCTACGGGATTTTGAATGGAACGTGCAACTACATCCTGACACGCATGGCCAATGAAGGTCTGAGCTATCAGGAGATTCTCGTTGAAGCGAAAGAATTGGGGTACGCCGAAGCGGATGAGTCGCTTGACGTGGACGGCATTGATGCCGCTCACAAGGCGGTCGTGCTCGCTTACCTCGCCCACGGCAAATGGGTCGACTTCAAGAATGTTCGTTTACAAGGCATTAAGGAAGTCTCCCAAGAGGATATTCTTTTCGCTAAAGACAATGGTTATGCCGTTAAGCTGATCGCCGTTGTCAATCGAGAGCGAGGTGGCAAAGCTTTACATGTATCCGTTTTACCAACACTTGTGGAAAGAAGAAGTTCGCTCGGAAGCGTGGATGGCGTTTTCAACGCAGTTTCCATTCACGGGGACGTCGTAGGGGAAACAGTTTACATTGGGCCGGGTGCGGGTCGACATGCGACAGCGAGCGCGGTTATCTCCGACATCGTAGACGCGGCGAAGTTGCTCATTTTTGGGGGACCGGAAGGTCGTTTCCCCTTTTTAGATTCGGCTCCGAAGAACGGGGGTGGGATTGACATAGCCAGGCCGGATGAAATACACTCACGGTATTACGTACGTCTGGTCGTGATGGACCAGCCAGGCGTTATGGCCGAGATCGCCTCGATCCTTGCTTCACACAAAGTGAGTCTTGCGAGTGTCACTCAAAAGGAGGTGCCCGAGAAAGCGGAGCGAGCGTCGCTGATCATTACGACGCACCTGACGACAGAAGAAGCGATTCTTCGTGCGGTAGCGGATCTGGAAGGCTTGACGATACTTGAAGAGAAACCGTTTTGCATGCCGATAGGCACGATTTCATAACAACGAGGGATCTACCGGAATGGCGCGTATTGTAAAAAAGTTTGGCGGGACCTCAGTGGGGGATGTTGAACGTATCCAGAATGTGGCTCGTGTGATTAAGGCGGACTACGATAAGGGTAATGAGATTGTAGTGGTGGTTTCCGCACGCTCAGGAGTCACGAACGATCTGATTCGTCGTGCCCAAGCAATTAATCCGAATCCTGCTGACCGGGAGATGGATATGCTTCTCGTTGCCGGAGAGCAGGAGACGATCGCATTGACGGCCATGGCTCTACATGCGTTGGGAGTGGACGCGGTTTCTCTGACGGGTGCGATGGCAGGCATCAGGACGGATCCCTACCATACGAGAGCGAGAATTGTCAGTATGGATTGCAGGGCCTTGATCCAGCATCTTGAGTTGAAGCGTGTGGTGATTGTTGCGGGATTCCAAGGAGCCGGAGAGGAGGGTCAAATTACGACCCTAGGGCGTGGGGGCTCGGATTTATCGGCGATCGCATTGGCGAAAGGAGTAGATGCAGACATTTGCCAGATTTATACAGACGTGGACGGTGTGTATACTGCGGATCCACGCATTGTTCCCAAGGCGAGAAAACTCCCAGAGATAAGCTATGAAGAGATGCTTGAGCTAGCCAGCCTGGGCACCAAGGTAATGCAGGCTCGTTCGGTTGAGTTTTCCAACAAGTTCAATGTCCCATTTGAAGTAAGATCCAGTTTTAACAATAACCCAGGTACGATCGTGAAAGAGGAAGTCAGTTCAATGGAAGATGTGGTGGTGCGAGGTGTCGCCCTCGACAAAAACCAAGCCAAAGTAATGATCTCGAATATTCCCGATAAGCCCGGAACGGCGGCCCGTGTTTTCAGGGCGCTTTCTGCGGCGAATGTTGTCGTGGATATGATCGTACAAAACATCGGACGGAATGGAGTGGCCAACCTTACCTTTACCGTTCCTCGAGCCGATACAACACGGGCTACTCAAGCCGTTGATGCGGTACTGAAAGAATTGGGTGGGGGTGAAGTGAATCTCGTGGGTGACATTGCCAAGCTTTCTGTCGTGGGCGTTGGAATGCGGACTCATTCAGGAGTGGCGAGTCAGTTGTTTTCCGCCCTAAGCGATGCGGAGGTCAATATACAGCTCATTAGTACATCGGAAATTAAAATTTCGGTCGTAATCAATGAGGAGGAATCGGACCATGCGGCTCGCGTCGTTCATACGGCATTCGGATTGGATACGAATTAGCCGTTGGAAGGTATGAACTATTTTAGTACAAGAGGATTGGCTGAGCCGCATAGTTTTTCGGAAGCTGTGAAAATCGGCCTGGCCCCGGATGGTGGCTTGTTCGTGCCGGAAAGGCTTCCGGACCTGACCACTCAATTGACGCAATGGGAAGGGAAGTCGTATCCCGACCTATGTGGGTCATTCTTTCAGAATTTTGCATCCGACATAGATGCACTAGAACTGGAAACGCTTGTCCGAGAGGCATACACAGAGTTCGACCACGATGAACTTGCTCCATTGGTTTCTCTCAGTGACAGGATTAGTGTTCTGGAACTATTTCATGGTCCGACGCTCGCATTTAAAGACTTTGCGCTGCAGTTATTGGGGAAGCTCTACGAGCGGCAGGTTTCCCGGTCCGGCGTTTCTATCAATGTCTTGGGCGCGACATCAGGAGATACCGGCGCGGCAGCGATCAACGGACTCGTGGGCAAGAAAGGAGTGAACATTTTCATTCTGTATCCAGATGGTCGGGTCTCCCCATTGCAGGAGAGGCAAATGACCTGTACGGGAGAATCCAATGTTTACCCCATTGCGGTTACGGGAAGTTTTGATGATGCTCAAGCTGCTCTCAAAGATGTTTTCGGAGATAGTGACTTTAGCCGTTCGGTTAATCTGTCAGCGGTCAATTCCATCAATCTCGCCCGGATTCTCGCCCAGTGTGTCTACTACATTTTTGCTTGGCTGAAACTACCTGCTTCCCAGAGGGAGAAAACGACCTTTGTCGTGCCGACGGGAAACTTTGGCAATGTTCTGGCAGGTTGGATGGCTAGCAAAATGGGGATGAAAGTAGCTGGCTTTCGTGTGGCTACGAACCGGAACGATATTCTTTATCGCTTCTTTGCTTCAGGTGACTACTCTGTGGGCGAAGCTTCATCTAGTCTAGCCCCGTCTATGGATATACAGGTGGCGTCGAATTTCGAAAGGTACCTCTACTACGGCCTTGGCGAAGACAGTAAAAAGACGCGCAAGGCGATGGCGGATTTCAAGAAGCGGGGCACATTTCAATCAGGCGACGATTCGTTCATTAAATCGATGTCGAGCTCGCGGATGGACGACACCGAAATTTGCGACACCATTCGTAGTGTATATCAAAAATATGGTTACATCGCGGATCCTCATACGGCATGCGCGTTTAAGGATCTAGATGAATTTGAGCATTGCGTCATTCTTTCGACGGCCCATCCTGCAAAGTTTCCTGAAACCATCGAAGAAACGCTTGGCATTTCGGTGACGCATCCAAGTCTTGATGAGCTTAAGGACCGAAAGATTGTAAAACATCCTCTTTCTGCGGATGCAGAAGCCATCAAGGAGTTTATCCGCTCCAAGCAAAAACCAGTTCAATCGTAGAAGCAATATGAGCAAGGCAAAGGTATTTATATATGATACAACTCTGAGAGATGGAACTCAGGGTGAGGGAGTATCCTTTTCAGTCACGGACAAGTTGCGCATTGCAAGAAAGTTTGACCAGTTTGGCATAGACTATATCGAGGGCGGTTGGCCGGGTTCTAATCCGCGCGACATGGCGTTTTTCGAAGAGGCGAAAAAGCTCAATCTGAAGCATGCCAAAATCGCAGCCTTTGGGTCGACTCGAAGAGGGAATCTCGCGGCTGAGGATGACCCGCAACTGCAGACATTGCTCGATGCGGAAACTCCGGTTGTCACTATATTCGGAAAGACCTGGCTCCTGCACGTAACGGAAGTATTGCGAGTCGAACCGGAAGAGAATCTCAGAATGATCGAGGATTCCGTTCGATTCCTCAAGGAGAATGGCAGAGAGGTCATTTATGATGCAGAGCATTTCTACGATGGATACGCGGAC
>JAUHWE010000678.1 GCA_030424825.1 Verrucomicrobiia bacterium | reverse complement strand
AGGGCTGGCTTTTTCGAATATGCATAGGAATCAATAGTGGGAGTGAAGGGCTTAGGTGATTAAGACCGCTTAAAACCTGTGGCGTTTCATTTGTTTTCTTACTGGGAGAGCGTTGGGCGAGCCGATCTATTCCGAATTTGTTGCAGATTCTATCCCGCCGAGGCGAGTTGTGGCAAGAAGCTAGCCCTCTTTTTGAGCAATGAGGTGAACGTCTCGTTGAGGAAAGGGGATGGTGATGTCCGCTCTTTTCAGCGCTTTAAACACTTCTAGATTGGCCGCGTATTGGATCGAATAGTAGTTGTGCGTTTTGACCCAGTATCGGTATCCAATATTTATTGACGAGTCGCCGAACTCCTGAATTCCAATTTGGGGCTTAATTTCCTTGTCGATATTTTCAACCTTGGAAAGGGCTTCTCGAACACATTCGATGGCCGTCTCGGGATCCGCACTGTAGTCGATGCCAACGACTCCTTCAACAACCAGATTGGTGAAAGAGTTTGTCAGGATTTCGCCAAGAATTTTCTTGTTGGGTATGGTGACTTCCTCGCCGTCTTCCGTAAGCAGCCTCGTGTATCCTAAGCTAATGAGGGAGACGATTCCGGTGCGTCCATGAATGGTTAGGGTATCGTCGACCTTAAAGGGACGCGTAAGTATAATCGCAATACCCGCGCCATAGTTAGATACGGGCCCTTGGATAGCCAAGCTTAATCCCAGTGCACCCGCCCCAAGGAGAGCGATGAAGGGCGTTATGTCGATTCCAATCTTCTTGATGGCGATGAAAAGGAAAAGGAAAACGATGAGTACTTTGACGGAGCTCGCAAAGAAGCGAGATATGGTTATGTCGATATTCCTTTTAGAGCAAAGCCGGAGTATCAATTTGGAAATCGATGATCCAAAAAAGATTCCGATAATAAGGATTATCGTGGCGGCGATTAGCTGAGGGGATATGGCGATTAGCTTTTCCGTCAGTTTTTGGAGGAGCGATTGGATTTGATCGATTTCTTCAGGCATACCGAGGACTATAGGAACCCAGTTGCGGGTAACAAGCGCGAATCGCTTGAGTCTTGATGAGGGAAAACGCGATTTCCGATCGGCATGATCCGAATATGGAATAGGGGTGCCCTTTAGTGATCGACGCCAATCTTATCGAGAAAACGCTCTAGTTCTCGCGTGTCGAAGTCGGCTAGGATCTTCCCGTCAATATCAATTGACGGAGCGCTGGTTTGGCCGGTGAGCTCGCGCATTTCTTTGGCTGCTGCCGGATCGGAAGTAACGTCCAACTGATGGTATTTGAAACCGTGTGAATTGAGCCAGGCAATGGCTTCGTGGCACCATCCGCAATAGGGTTTGATAAAGAGACGTATCGATTTCGGTTTCATATTCATCCAAAGATTATGAGGACTTACGTGCCGGACTTTCGATCGGCTGCAACGGAAATCGTGTGACCGGTTGGAAAGGTACCTCTAGATATCCCGGTTGGGGCCCCGTGGACGACCCTGGCCGCCTCGTTGTCCCCCTGCTTGCTGAGGGCGGTTTTTCAGCATTTCATCGATCTCCGATTCATCGACTAGCCCGTCACGATTGGCATCCATCTGGTCGAACCGTCGTTGCATTTGTTCAGGGAGTTCCTCCTTGGAAACGAGCCCATCGCCATTGGTGTCGGCTCTCATGATCCGCTCCTTCAAAGCTTGTGGATTGAATTGTGATTGCGAACCTCCTCTGGGAGACTGGGCAGGTCTTCGTTGACCGGGCCCCTGTCCGCGTCCTTGGTTGTTGCCCACTCTAAAGGAACGCCCGTTCGTGCCGCCTCCATCGAGATCTCGTTCAAACGTAAGGGTGTATTTTTGTGTGACAGGCCGGCACCAGCCTTCCTCGTCGCTGCAGGCGAAGTAGTGAATCGCGAGTTCGGCGGTCCCTGACTCGCTCAAACTAGAGACGGAAAGAGCGAATTCGCGCGGATCGCTGTCGGTTTCCTGCTCGACCGTTGGCGCGGCGCCTTCAGCGGGAGAAATGACGGTTCCGTCGGATGCCGTGATTTCGTACTTTAGTGGGGCGGCGAGATTGTTCCAGTGAACGTGGTGGATAGGGTCGAGGAAGAAGCCGAGATAGAGGTCGCCCTTGCCTTGCTCAAACACGTTGGATTCGACTTCGACTCTTGGTTTAACGTAGAGCGGTGAACGGGCATCGTCGATGGGGGTGATTTTTATGGGAGATAGTTCAGAACTAAAAGTCGGTTTCTTCAGCACACCCTCCTGGTAGGAACGTTGCCGCAGATAGGGATCCTCTTTTATTAGGCTAAGGTCCGCGACGCGGGTGTGGGTGGGTGCTTCGCCGACGAAGGAAGCAATCTGTTGGCGGAGAACGTCTCCGTCACTCCAGCCGAGAGTGTGGACGATTTTGCCGGTGGGATCGATGACGATTTGCGTATTTGGGCCGAATCCCAATGTGTGTCGTACGGCATTGTCCATGCCATCGCACAGCCAATCAATTCTCGTTCCCAGAACCCGCTTTGCTTCAACAATGTGTTGGAGGCGCTCTTCGAGGGTCATGGCTTGGACGTATCCATTCAGCTCCGGATGAGCGAGAGATTTGTACATGAAGAAGAACTGAATGTCGTCGTTGTGCTTGTAGTCCTCGAAAACCGCTTCAACGCCAGAATAAGTGCGATGAAAGATGGGGCAGGTAAGGCAGCCGGAAACGATTACGGTGTACTTCCCCTCTGTGATCTTGGCCAATGTGGTTCTGGTACCTTCTTCAGTATATAGGGCCAAGTCAGAAGGGATCGTGTCCCCTTGCTTTGCTTCAGCTCGATCGAGAAGCGGGCCCATGCCCTGATTTGATCGCTGGGCAAACATTTGAGATGCGGAAGCAATCAAAATGGCTGCCACGACTAGAGATTTGATGGGAGCGAGTCTCATTGTGTAA
>JAUHWE010000036.1 GCA_030424825.1 Verrucomicrobiia bacterium | reverse complement strand
CTCGTCTATTTCCCCCTAGAAGGAAAGAAATTGTTCGATGTCGCGCGTCTTTTGAGCATTAATGCCAAGACACGCTTCTCATCGGACGCATTCACTAGCTCACCCCTAAATTTTTAGCTAGATGGAAAAATACCCCCAAAAGCATAGACCAGACAAACAAACGACCTTCGCAGACATTGCGGAAAGGGCCGGGGTGTGCAAAGCCACCGTGTCACTCGCGCTCCGAAACAACACGAGAATTCCTGTCGTTACGCGAAAACGCATCAAGGAGATCGCGGACGAGATGGGCTATCACCTGAACCCTCTGGTCGCTGCCAATATGGCCCAGATTCGACGTTCGAAAGAATGGAAAGGATCCTCTCCCACCATCGGGTTTCTAAGCACTTTCTACGACGAGAAGCGAAAAGATAAAAGGGTCGAGTGGCATATTCAAAGCCGATTCCTCAAGGGAGCTAAGCGACGGGCAACCGAACTGGGATTCGACTTCGATTTTCTGGAATTCGATCTGTCCGTTTACTCCGGCGAACGGATACAGCAAGTCCTGACTAGTCGAAATGTAACGGGCCTAATCTTAGGCCCTCTCCGATTTTCCAATACAAAAATAAATTTGGACTGGTCTAAATTCGCTGTATCGTCAGTCGGGTTCCCGGACTCAATTGGCAACATCCCTAGCGTCTTCTATGACAACTTCAGATGCATGCAGGATGTCCTCGACTACCTCACCCATCGTGGGTATCGAAGAATTGGATTCATCACAGATTCCGAAAACGAACTTCGCGGAGGCCACCTCTGGAACGCCGGGCTCCTCGAATATCAGAATCGAGAGGTAGCGCCCGCAAACCGGGTTCCCATTTTGAGAATCCCCAAACCGGAACTCCTGTTTGAGCGGTCTGATTTCGAATCCATGCACTCATGGTACCTGCAGAACCAGCCGGACGTGATCATCGCTTTCCGCTCCAAGATTTTGGCCTATTTTCAAAGTCTCAATTACAAAGTTCCCAAAGATTTTGGATACATGGTACTGAATTGGTCCTCCCGGACCGACGGTTGCTCGGGCTATCGCCAATGCCACGAAGAAATGGCCGAAGTCGCCGTCAATATCGTTTCCGAACGGCTCTACAACAACGACCGCGGAGAGCTCACCAAACCGAGAACCACCCTCTTGAGAGGTGACTTCATGGAGGGTTTTACAATCAAGTGACTTTCCCCAGCGGTTGCCTAGTGTGGTGCCGGCGAAGTTAGCAACTTGGTGGAATTTCGGTCGGAGACTTTTAATGGTAGGGCGAGATCGTCCCGATCCGCCGCGCGGGCAAAAAACCTTGGCATCTCCCTCAGCGGAATTTCGACGGACTCCACCCAACCCAACGCTTAAACAACGCTGAAAACGTATAAGGGCTTTCGTAACTGACCGCGCGGGCAATGGTCTCGATCTTGTCGTTCGTAGTGCTCAATAAATACTTGGCCTTCTGCATACGCAGAAACGTCAGGTGCTGCATCGGGCTCCGACCATAGTGCTGACGACACAGTCGACGCAAGTGCTCCTCACTTACATGGGCAATGCCTGCGAGCTCGGTCAGGGTCCATTTCCGCGCCAGGCGCTGCTCCACTTTCTGCCAGATCCGCCACAGTCGATCATCGTAGTTCTGAGGCTGGGCGAAGCTCATCACATAGTGCTGGATGAGATCGATCCAGTGGTCCAGGGATCCCGGATTCTTAGCGCCGCAACTCTCGGCGTAGAGCCCCTGAATCGCCGCCAGCAAAGGAGCGTGGTCAAATTTTCCCAGGACCGGCGAGTGCTGCGTTACAATGGGTTTAATTTCGGGTGACTCCAGGTAGCGAACCCAGCAAAAATCCCAATCCACTCCTTTGACACATTTAAACGTATTGAGGACAAAAGGAGGAAGCAAACAGGCCTCGCCCGCTCTCAGCCGCTTCCACTGGCCGTCTACCATCACAGTCCCTTCCCCTTTCAAGCAAGCCATCATAAACGAACCCGATTGAAACTTTCGCTTAATTTCAAAAGGGTATTTCGCCCACAGGATGCCCACATGGGCAATGTGCCAGTGGGCCAGCAACGAGCAGATCGGACTGCCCGACAACCACTTACGCGGGTCCGAATCGCCCGACCGGACGACTTTGTAGGTGGAAGAAGCCAGATTCTGGATGTCCTCTGGCTGACTAACGGGATCTCGATTTTCGCTCACGTCCGTTTGGCCGTTAAATGTGGAAACCGGATACAAATCTCAACGTACACTTGTTCAACGGTCAAAATCTTGAAAGCTAAGGTGCATATCGAATAAGTACATGTTGGTTTTTGATGATTGATGCAACCGGATTTCCCAGTAATTTCACCTCTATTGCCTCAAAGGCACCAAACCAAACCACGATCGAACGACGGATCCCTTTGATTTACCCCTTATCCATTCTGCTCCCTCTACCCTTCAGAGGCCTTCCCCAAGGCAATGCCTCATTGCCCTCATGCGAATATGGCAAAAAGCCGCGCCAGCCCAACAGAGGTGAACGCTGCAAAGTCCTTTCAGGGGCCATTGAATCGGACAGTTCAATTCTCCTATGAATGACATAGAGAGACAATTCGCAGCGATACCGTATCCAACTTCTTAACGATACGATGCACTCAACCACGACCAAGGGACCCTTAACCCAATGCGAAAGCTTTCAAATGCTCGATAACCCATTGTGGATATCCAATAAGACCATGTTGACTGTTTCGAATTGCTAAAACCGCCTCAAATTCAAAATCTCCACTCATGCCTAATCAATGGACAGGAAAAGGAAACCCCTACACGAGAACTGAAGTACTCGAGCGCCTGCACGACACTTTGAGCAAAGGCGAACCGATCATCGCGGCCGGAGCCGGAACCGGGATCAGCGCCAAGTTTATCGAAAAGGGAGGTGCCGACCTCATCATTATATATAATTCGGGCCGCTTTCGCATGGCAGGCCACGGCTCAACAGCGGGCTTGATGTCCTACGGGGACGCCAACGCGATCGCTATGGAAATTGGCGAATTCGAGGTTTTGCCCGTTGTAGAAGAGATTCCCGTAATTTGCGGCGTCCACGCCACCGATCCGCGGCGGCGCATGTGGCACTGGCTCCTTAAAGTGCAGGATATGGGTTTCAGTGGTATCAATAATTTTCCTACACACACCATTGTCGATGGCCACTATCGGCAGACTCTAGAGGAGACTGGCATGAGCGTGCAGAAGGAGTTCGACTGCGTCGCCCTAGCCCGTAAAATGGATCTGTTTTCCATCGTCTATGTCGCCAAGCCAGAAGAAGCGAAGGCTATGGCTGAGGCAGGAGCGGATGTGATAATCGCCCATGTGGGTTGCACGGTTGGCGGTTCTATCGGCGTCGTCGATGCCGCCGTATCGCTGGATGATGCGGCCGCCCAAACACAGGCCATTATTGATGCGGGTAAGTCCGTGCGGGATGACATCCTCTACCTGAGTCACGGTGGTCCGATACTAACGCCCGCCGACGCCGCTTTCATCAATGAACGAACCGACACAGTAGGATTTGTGGGAGCTTCGAGTCTCGAACGTATGGCCGTCGAACAATCGCTTATCAGTCTCACCCAAGAATTTAAATCGATCCCCGTTAAGAAAAGCGCCACGGTCTCCACCTCACAATAACCCGATCCCCTTATGGCAACCATTGCAATTCTTGGAACACTCGATTCAAAAGCGAGTGAACACTCTTTCATAGCAGAACGAATCCGCGAACGCGGACACAAAACCGTATTCGTCGATGTGGGTACGGGAGGCGATCCCCAGTTAAAGCCGGACTACACGAGATACGACGTCGCGGCAGCCAACGGCGTCGACCTGGACTCCCTTATGAAACGTCACGACCGCGGAGAGTGTGTCGTCGCCATGTCCGAAGCAGCTCCGGTATTCCTCGCACAGCTGGTCCAAGCGGGCGCGATCGACGGGGTCGTCTCCCTGGGCGGGGGTGGCGGAACCGCCATTGGCACTGCCGCCATGCGAGCCTTGCCCATCGGCTTTCCCAAACTCATGGTGTCGACCGTAGCCAGCGGAAATACTGCTCACTACGTGGGTACCAAGGATATCGTCATGATGCCCAGCATCGTTGACGTGAGCGGACTCAACCGCATCTCTCGAACCATTTTCACTCGAGCTGCCGGCGCCATCTGCGGAATGGTAGAAGCCAAAATCGACGAAGAAGGGGGCAAGCCGCTCATCGTCGCTAGCATGTTTGGCAACACCACCACCTGCGTTAACGAAGCCAAAGCGATACTGGAGGAAGCTGGATACGAAGTGCTGGTCTTTCACGCTACCGGCTCTGGAGGGCAAGCCATGGAAAGCTTGATCGAAAGCGGAATGGTGTCGGGCGTGCTCGATGTCACGACAACTGAATGGGCTGATGAAGTAGTCGGAGCCACCTTGTCCGCAGGGCCCACTCGTATGGATGCGATGACCAAGGCTAAGGTGCCTGCGGTAGTCGCTGCTGGCTGTGTCGACATGGCTAATTTCGGGGCCCGTGAAACCGTACCCGCTGAATTTGAGGGACGAAACTTCTATATTCACAATCCGCAGGTCACCTTAATGCGCACCAACGCAAAAGAGTGCACTGAGATTGGGAAAGTCATCGCCATCAAGGCCAACGCCAACGCCGCCCCCGTCGCTATTCTCAATCCGCTCAAGGCGGTCAGTGAAATAAACGGCGAGGGCCAAGCCTTTTACGATCCTGAAGCGGACGCTGCTCTCTTCGAAGCCATTCGCGCAAACGCGCAAGTTGAGGTCATCGACTTAGAAGAAACCATCAACAGCCCTGCCTTTGCCCGAGCTTGCGCTGAAAAGCTGCTCGAACTCATAGGACAGGCTCGGTAAGCAAGAACCCATCTATCCCTAGAAACCAAAAGACTCGAACCTATGGTAAGACATTACGGTGTATTCAAATTCTACTCCCATGTAACCAACGCCCAGATCGATGAGTGCTTCGCCGCCATGAAAGACATGGTCGGAAAAATCCCTGGTCTCCAAGATATGGAGCACGGCCCCTACCAAAGTGACGAAGGGCTAAACGAGGATTTCACCCACGGCTTCCTAATGACCTTCGATTCTCCCGAATCACGCGACGCCTACCTGCCGCATCCCGTCCACGAGACGGTCAAAGACCTCGTCGTCCCTCGTCTGGAAAAGGTTATCGTTTTCGACTTTGTCGCGTAGTAACAATGACTTTTTATTCAGGAACCCCAACTCGTTGGGGCGACCCCACGATAATCATCCCATGAAAAATCTAATACTTCCACTTGCCCTATCCTGCCTCGTACCTTGGATTCACGCCAAAAAGACCCATTCCTTCCGCTCGGAAATCTGGACCCCCGAAGAAGAGTTGGCGGGCTTTGAAGTTCCAGAAGGATTTATCGTCGAACTAGTGGCGAGCGAAAAGGACGGGATCGTCAATCCCATCGACCTAGCCTTCGACGACGCGGGGCGCCTTTGGACGCAGACAGCGATTATGTATCCAATGGATCCCTATGAGGACATCAAGTGGAACGACCTGCTCGCATTGATGGAAGACCCGGAGGCCCAAAAGAAGTATCCCGCCTATCCTCGAGCGCTCGACCTCTACGAAGGTAAGACTAAGGGCAAAGATAAAATTCTCATCATCGACAATCCCTGGGAAAAGAAGCCCTCGAAACCCAAAGTCTGGGCCGATGGACTGGCAATTCCACAAAGCATTCTTCCCTACAAAAATGGAGCCTACGTGGCCCACGGATCAGAACTCTTCTTTCTGAACGACAGCAACGGTGATGGCTCCGCGGATGAAAAGAAACGCCTGCTGACCAATTTCGGTATCACGGATACACATACAATGGCACACTTGCTTATCCGGTCACCTGGCGACTGGATCCACTTCAGCCACGGCGCTTTAAATCGGGGTGAAGTGAAATCTCTCGTCAGTGACGCCACTGCCCGCGTCGATTTCAGCAAGATCGTCCGCACGTCCATGGACGGGGCCAAGTTAAACGTGGTATCTGCGGGACTTAACAACATCTGGGGATTCCAATTGCGGGCCAATGGGCAATACTATGGAACCGAGGCCAATGATTTGTCGTGGTCCATTGTGCCGTTGGAACCCGGCACAGGATTAAAAGGAATCGGCAATGAGCGCATCCGCCCCTACCAACCCTGGATCCCGCAATTGCACGATTTCCGCGTTGGAGGAACCGGCATATCGGGTCTGGAATTCGCCGATGGTATGGCGAATAGCTTCCCGCCCGAATGGAAGGACGTCGCCTTGTTGGCCAACTGTATCACCAGCACCATCAACGCCGTTCGCATCGTTCGCCATCCCGACGGATCCGTAACCGCGGAGCACCTCCCCGATTTCCTGAAGTCGAAAGACGACTGGTTCCGCCCCGTAAATATGGAGTTCGGTCCCGACGGCTGCCTCTACGTTGCCGACTGGTACAATAAAATAATCTCCCACAACGAGCTCCCGCGCAACCATCCCGAGCGTGACAAGAATCACGGACGCATCTGGCGTATCCGCCATGAAAGCCAAACCCCCGCCAAGATCCCCAATCTTTACGAGGCGTCCACAAAAGACTTAGTCGGTCATTTAAAAGGCCCTTCTCTTTGGGAAAAGAGGGCCGCCTGGCACCAGATAACGGATCGCGGCGCCGAAGAGCTGATTCCACAGCTCGTAAAACTGGTATCGGACAATCGGGAGGACGTCATCACACGCATCCATGCCCTATGGTCATTAGAAGGTCTCCGCCATTTCGATACACGACTGATGGATTCGCTTACCCGTTCTTCGGATGGCGATTTGCGACGGGAAGCGATACGGTCGCTGGCCAGTTTCGACATATCCCCCACACAGATGGCGGACTACTTGAAGGACACCATCGAAGACTCCAATGTGATGGTTCGGTCACAGGCTCTGAGAACCTTGACCAACTTCGGCAAAGCAAACCGTGATACCATCGACATACTGGTCAGCTTCTGCCGACAGGAAATTCCAGGCGAAGCCATGGGTGGCCCCTACGAACGCAAGTTCGAGCGCTTCCTAGCTCGCATGGCCCTAGAGCAATACGAACCCGAATTAGTCGACTATCTGGACTCATCCCTTTCAAAGAAGCAGTCTGCCGAAAATCGTTTCTGGGCGATCCAGGCATTGTCCCCAAAAAATCATCAAAAGTATTTTCTAGCCCTTTTTGATTCGATCAACCGCAAGCCCTGGGACACCTCCACTTTCATCGAAATCGTCAATAGTCTGGACAATCCGGCCATAGAGAAAGTGGTCGCTCCGCACTTCCAAAACCTTTGGAACGCCAGACACCTCGCCTCTAAGGCCAACGAAGTGATTAGCCAGGTTGATTCTCAATCGCTTAGGCCGTTGCTCGTTCCCGCCGTGGGTTACCTGCTAGCTTCCGAAGATCAAACGGATCAGGAGATCGGCCTGGAAGCTGTGTCTAGTTACCGGATATCTGGGTTTGAACAACCCATTATTCAACTGCTCAACAATCCTGCCTCCAGGCCTGCGGTCTTAAATCGAGCCATCACCGCTATCCAGATCGAGCCCAGTAATCAGGCGCTCGATACGCTCAGCCAAATCTTTAAAAAGCCGTCCTACAATTTCGAAATTCGTTTAGCCTCAATCAACGCCTTGGTTAAGAAGAACGGAGACGCGGACCGCCAATCGCTGGCATCGTTTCTGCATTCACAGAGCGACTTCCAACGCGACGAGTTCATCAAAGCCTTTTCCGCATCCCGTCCGGGTTCGCTTACGCTTGTCAGCCTCCTAGAAGACGGCACTCTTTCCGAAGACCAAATTGACACTTGGAACCTCGAGCGAATCATCAACAATCGAGTCAATTCAAAGCGGCTCACTGATCTCTTTGAAAAACGCGAATCGGAGAAACAGGCTCAGTATCAGAAAACTTACGACGCCTTTATGGAAATCGCCGAGTCCGAGGCGGGAGACCCACTCAAAGGGAAACCCATCTTCAACGCGATTTGCCTATCCTGTCACAGCGTAGGCTCCGAAGGGGCAGGCTGGGCACCTGCGCTCGATGGATCCGGCTATCGCGACAATGAAGCGCTGCTCACCGCCATCCTCGACCCCAGTGCAGCCTCGGAAGGGGCTTACCGCGTACGGCGAATACAAAAGACGGATGGCAGCGTCGTTGAGGGCTATGTAGAAAAGGAGAATGATCGCGGCGTTACCTTTCGTTTCATGGGAGGAGGGTCCCTCTTTGTTCCAAGAAACGAGATCAAGGGCATTACTCAGGTTTCGCCACAATCCACTATGCCGGAAGGATTGATCGACAAA
This sequence comes from Verrucomicrobiia bacterium, assembly GCA_030424825.1. Taxonomy (GTDB): domain Bacteria; phylum Verrucomicrobiota; class Verrucomicrobiia; order Opitutales; family Opitutaceae; genus Pelagisphaera. The sequence continues at coordinate 6,400 of JAUHWE010000036.1, read as the reverse complement.
ATGCCTCACGATCAGGTAGCCAACCTGCTCGCCTATATTCGGACACTGAAATAGACAGAGGACTCCGCTCATGTTGCGGATTCTATCCTATGACTCGAAACTGTTGAGACCGGTTTTTAACGCGCCCCTGCAAAAATCCCCCTCTCGCCGCTGTCGACAACCTACAGGGGCCCCGCAATCACCCCGTTGATCATGAAAGCAGCTTACAAATTCTTTTTCGTCCTATTCCTTTTCGCTATTTGGCATTCCCCATTCGGAGATTGTTCACCCAATGTCATCCTTATAAATGCGGACGATCTCGGTTATGGTGACCTGAGCTGCTATGGAGCGACTAGAGTCCAAACTCCCAATATCGATCGCCTCGCCAAGGAAGGTCGTCGTTTCACAGACGCTCATTCATCCTCCGCGGTCTGTTCACCTTCACGCTACGGATTGCTTACTGGTCGCTACCCGCATCGAGAAAATTTCTGGGGACCGGTTTCGCCCACTCAAAAACTCACGATCGATCCGGGCTTAACCACCCTTCCAAGCTTATTACAAAAAGCGGGATACGACACTGCAATTATTGGCAAATGGCATCTCGGTTTCGGCGACGAAAAGCCAAACTGGAATGGCGATCTAAAACCCGGTCCATTGGAAATTGGTTTTGACACTTACTTCGGAATTCCGGCGGTCAATAGTGGCCCTCCCTTTGTCTATGTTGAAAACCACCGCGTAATCGGACTCGATCCTACCGATCCCTTTGTTTTCGGGGAAGAATCCGTCACTCAAAAGATGCCCGAAAAAGGCGGCTACAATATAATTGGCGGAGCCGAGGCGGCACACCAACTATACGTCGACAACCAGATCGGTACCACCTTCGCTAAACGAGCCGTTGAGTGGCTGCAGGAACGTGACCCAGAAACTCCCTTCTTCCTCTACCTCGCGACAACGAATATTCATCACCCTTTCACTCCTGCGCCTCAATTCATCGGCACCAGCGATTGCGGACCCTATGGCGACTTTATTCACGAACTCGACTGGATCGTCGGCCAAGTCCTCACGACCTTAGATGAAAGAAACCTGACCGACAATACCCTCGTTATTTTCACGAGCGACAACGGGGGCATGTTTAACGCTACCGGACAAAAAGCCTGGCAAGCGGGACACAGAGCCAACGGTAAACTGCTCGGACATAAATTCGGCGCTTGGGAAGGCGGACATCGGGTTCCCTTTATCGCGCGCTGGCCGGGAAAAATTCCCGCGAATTCCACTTCCTACCAACTCATCAGCCAAATCGACCTGCTTGCAACCATCGCGGCTGCAGCCGGGCAACCACTGAAAGCCTCAGACCAAATCGACAGTATTAACCAACTGGAGACATTCATCGGCTCTCCCAAAACGCCTCTCCGCGAGACCCTAGTCATTACCCCCAACAGCCCTAAACATCTTTCCATTCGGCAGGGCGATTGGGTCTACATCCCCCAGCAAGGATCTGGCGGATTCCAGGGGAAGGATCCCGGAAATCACCTCCTAGCTGGACCAGCCGCACTGAAATTCGCTGGGAGGATAAACAGCGACGTAATCGACGGCAAGATCCGCCCCGACGCTCCACCCGCTCAGCTCTACAATCTAGCCAGCGATCCGTATCAGGAGAATAATGTCTACACTCAGCAGCCGGAAATCGTCAGCGATCTCGAGAAACAACTACAAGTACACCGCAATCAAATTCCCTCGGATCAGCCAATCGGTTGGATTAACCTCAAGCAGTAATCGAGCAAACTTGAGTGGGGCGATCTCTTTGGCAATCGATTGAAAGGATAGACGACTTACTAACGCCACCCTTATCGGTCGCCTGTATTCATATTCAAAATCCTACCAGCACACGGAATTATAAAGCACCTCCTCTTCGCTAGTGTTTTTGTTTCTTCCTTAGGGTGTTCAAAGAGCTTCATCCTCGATGACCTCGGGCTCGATCTAAACGCCGATATCAGCGTGCCACTGAGAATGAGAGTTGGGTGACCACTTGGACCAATCAGGCACTCAATGCCAAAGCATTACGAGCCCCGAGAGAAACTCTACTTCCCAACCAGCAACACAGACTCTCAAGCAACCTATACCTTGGGTCAAAGCAGATATAGACGGCGCTGAAGCGTCGGCCAAAAAGGGATTAGAATTTTGCTATCTAAAGTATCTGCTTCGCTCTTTATACACATCTAGCAATTTCGTTAGAATGTGGATATCCAATAAATGCTTGTGGGGTACTCGCTATTGTCAGTTCCCGATAAGACGGGTCATATCGAGCCTACCCCGGGGTTAATCTGAAAACTCCATTACTCCTATAAGCGATGGTCCCGGGGCTTGGTATTCCGACGATACACCAACCCAAACAAACATGAACATTAACTGCAAATGCGCGAGACCTCTTCTCGCATTATCGACTCTAACTTTTGGTATAGCGACCGAAAGTTTTTCCCAAGAGGAGGGCTATGATGACGTAATCGAGCTCTCCCCTTTTTCCGTAAGCGCAGCGGATGAAACCGGCTACCAGGCGACTTCTTCTCTAGCGGGAACGAGATTGAAAACCGAACTCAAAGACATCGCGGGAGCAATTCAGGTAGTCACCCAAGAATTCTTTGACGACACGGCCGCAACCGACGCCAATGATCTCCTAGTCTACACCACCAATACGGAGGTCGGCGGCCTCGGGGGCAATTTTGCTAATCCCTCAGACGGAGCAGCTTTGAACTTCAGGGGGAATATAAATAACCCTATCGGACAAACACGGGTTCGGGGACTCGCCAACGCGGATATGGCTCGCCAGTACTTTATTACGGATATTCCCTTCGATTCCTACAATACCGATCGCGTCACCATAAACCGCGGCCCCAACTCCATGCTTTTCGGATTGGGCAGTCCCGGCGGATTGGTGAACAACGGACTTTCGCGAGCCCAGTTTCGGGATTTTAACGAAATCGAGTTTCGCATTGGAAGCCATGGAAGCAATCGCGTCACCTTCGATGTGAATCGAAAACTTGGAGACAACGACAAATTCGCGATCAGAGTAGCCGGGCTACACGACCGGGAAGAGTGGCAGCAACGCTTTTCCTACGAACGAGACGAGCGTCTCTACGTGGATCTCGCAGTTAAGCCGATCGAAAATACCACCATTCGGCTCAATTTCGAGGATGGATCGATTGAGGCCAATCGTCCCCAAGTATCAGCTCCCCTTTCGAACGTCCCTCGCTGGATCGACGAAGGCATGCAGGCAAACTGGGATGTGGGAACGAATGACTATCGAGATCGTTTCGTCGTGACCGGAAATGAGGCGTTAAAAGTTGGCTATTTCGGTGTCAATGTTCGTACGTCAGCCGTCTTCGCTGACCCCAACTCATCAGAACCCTCTCTACCGGGAGCTCAATGGATGAACACTTCCGACATGAGGGATGACGGTCGGTTCGCGGCCCATGTAGGCTTTGAGAATCGGCAATTTCTGGGTCGTTTCATGAGAACTTCCAGCTTAACCGACGATTCCTTTTTCGACTTTCGAAACGAAATGCTGATGGGACCCTCGAACAAGCAAGACGAGAAATTTGACGCAGTTATATTCTCTGTCGAACAGACTTACCTAGAAGGCAAAGCCGGTATCGAGCTGGCTTACAATAATCAGTCACACGAAAGGAATTTATTGGAGCGCCAGACCAACTTCAACGGAGGCAACTACATCGGTATCGACCTTGGCAATGAATTCCGAGACGGACGCGAAAATCCAAACTATTTAAGACCCTACACTCTAGCAGGCAGTGTAGGGACGACGGATAACTTCTCCGACCGGGAGACCTATCGAGCCACTGCCTTCTACAACCTTGACTTTACAGAAAACGATGGCTGGAGCAAATGGCTAGGGAAGCATGTACTTACCGGGCTTTTCAATAATCAATCCGTCGACGGACGAAGCGCCTTCTACCGCGATGTCGGTATAGATGACCGTGCGACCGACTTTCTCGTAAGAAGCTTTTCAAGCAACATTACGGCCAACCGGAGAAACTTTAACAATGTACACTATATTGGTCCCCGCATTACCGGAGCCGCGAATGCCAAGGCCTATGGACTGACCGTTCCCGACCGCCCTCTCAGCGAAGCCAATGTCATTATCTGGAACCCGGAAACTCAGCAGGACGAAGAGCAAACCTTTGGGCTGATCCCCAACATTCCCACTAGCGGAAGCCTGAATCGGGATGAGATCGAATCCTACGCGCTCATTGCACAAAGCTACCTGCTGAACAACAATATCGTCTTCACCACCGGATGGAGACAGGACGAAGCGGACGCTTGGGTGGGACCACCTCCGCCACGAACCGTTGACCAACGGGCGATCCTAGAAGATATGGCGCTCCCCTCCAGCCCGACCGGGTCTGTTAAAGATGATGTCTTCAGCTGGGGTGTCGTTGGCCATCTCCCCAACCAATGGAGCGAAAATATTGGAATGGATCTGAGCGCCCACTACAACAGCTCGGAAAACTTCCAGCCTGAAGGAGCCCGCGTTGATGTATTCGGACGTCCCGTTGGAGCGCCAAGCGGAGTCACCGAAGAATTCGGGTTCTCTGTAGGCTTCTTGCAAGGCAAAGCTAACATTCGCGTCAATTGGTATGAGACTTCTGTAACCAACAACGCCGCCTCAGGGATCCCGGTTGCCCAGGTAGCCAGCCTGGATAAACTAACGTATGACAGTATCGACAAACTCGTCAATGATGGGGTTAACCCGCCTGAGTTTGCCACGCTATACGAGCTCGCCCCGCAAGCCTATCAGGATACATTCAATTACGAATTTTTCACCGTGAACGGAATCCGGCAGATGGAATTTACATCCCCCGGCAATGTGGTTGCTACGACCGACTTCGTGTCTGACGGAATGGAGATCGAAGGCGTATACAGCCCTCTTCCCAATTGGAGGATTATGATAAACGTTGCTCAGCAACAAACGGTCAGGTCCAACACCGCTCGAGCCTTTTCCGAATTAATAGCGCTGAGACAGCCGGTATGGGATCGCAACGCGGACTTTTGGCAGGACGACCGTCTCAATATCAAGATTGGCGAAAACGTAAAACGGAGAATCCTGGACCCGACGCGGGCTATCTTACTACTCGATGGCAGCCCGGCGCCCGAACAGCGCGAATGGCGGGCCAACTTCATCACCAATTACGATTTCAGTGATGACGGAGTCTTAAAAGGGTTCGGTGTAGGCGGTGCCTATCGCTGGGAAGACTCCGTAGCCATTGGATATCCAATTACCTTCGACGACGAACTGCAGGACGATGTGCTGGACGTGCAAAACCCCTATTTTGGGCCCAAGGAGGACAATGTAGACTTCTGGGTCAGCTACAGCCGACCCCTCTTCGATGACAAGGTTGATTGGAAATTGCAGCTCAATATCCGAAACCTACTGGATGACGAGGACCTGATCCCAGTAGCGAGGGATCCCGACTTCACCTATGTCGGGATGAGAATTCAGCCAGGGAGGACGTTCACTCTGTCCAGCCGCTTCGAGTTCTAACCGGTTTCCATTCCACATACTATTATTATTCTGCCTTCAACACCCTCTTAGGGTGTTGGAGGCATGTTCTTTCCATGATTGTATCTATACAACACAATAGCCTACGCTTCCCATTCTGTCCCAAATTGTAAGCGACACCGCTATGAACAGAATTCAATATCCTGTAAGCATAGGTCTCTCGCTCCACCCACAACAGCATTCACTGCCCTCACTTCATTGTTCATGAAAAATGTAATCAAATTTTTGCTACCAACAATCTTCATTTTGCTCGCACTCGCTACGAACGCAGCAACGAAGCCGAACATCATCCTCATCTTCACCGACGACCAAGGGTACAACGATTTGGGATGCTTCGGCTCCGAAAAGATCAAAACTCCTCACCTAGACCGCATGGCGGAGGAAGGGATGATCCTCAAGCACTTCTATGCCCAACCCGTCTGCGGGGTTTCCCGAGCGGCCTTGATGACCGGTTCCTACCCGATCCGCGTTGCCGAGCCCGACAACGTCAAACAACTCCACACCGTCCCCCACCCCGAAGAAATCACCGTAGCTGAAACTCTCAAAACAGCTGGATACGCCACCGCCCTCATCGGCAAGTGGCACTTGGCCGGAAACCCTAGCGGACCGGACAACGCGTATGATCCAGAGCTCATGCCCAATGCCCAGGGATTCGACTACTACTACGGAACTCCGCGATTCAACGGCTTCACCGTATACGTTGAAGACACCCCCGTGCGCAGCCGCATCATGCGGAATCAAGAGGTGGTCGTCGAAGCCGTCGAAAGCTGGGACCACATCACCCAGGACTACACCAAAGAAGCCTTAACGTGGATCGAAGCGCACAAGGAACAGCCCTTCTTCCTCTAT